>CAIKOD010000133.1 GCA_903828975.1 uncultured Methanomicrobiales archaeon
ATACTGGTGAAAAGGATGCTTCCGAAAACAGATTCCGTGATCTGTGAGAGTGTGACAAATAACAGGAGTTTTTCTCCAAATAGAAAACCGAGCGCTGTGACAAAGGATGCCCCTACGAGGACCGGCCATGTAAAGAATGAAGGGGCTTTTCTGATCAGCGAATAGATGCCAAGAGATTTCGCAATCTCCTCAACAAACGCCGCACCTATCAGAAGAAGTATCAGGGAAAGCGGCATCGGGAGGTTGAAGAAGAGTACCAGCAGCATTAGCTGGACCATAAACACAAACGGGATCAGGAAGGCGTTAAATAGGAATAGGGAGAGATATGGCCGCCTTAACGAAAGGGTGGACGCAATAAAATCACTGGTTTTCGCAAACAGGTCAGCCTGTGAAAATAGCCGTTCTTCCCTGAAATTTACTACCCCGACATAAAAGAGCACAACCGCAGAAAGCCAGAACAGGGAAGTTGAATAAAGGTAGTCTGTGGCCGTAATGGCAGTTCCCTGCAGGGTGAGGACGATCAGGGTAAGCGGAGATATCATGCTTACCACATGAATATTTGCAAAAATACTCGGGAAGAAGAGGTACGAGGTGGCTATAGTCGAGAAAAATATCGAGATGAATGAGAGTTCCTTGAAACTTCTCGATATCATGCCAATCAGGAGTGCCACCGCGAGGAAGAAGAGGATGACGGGGATAAGCGGGAGGACTATGAAGGGAGAGGCCTTGATCCAGAGCGTAAGTAATGCCGATATCCCGACCATTCCCACGAAATATGGGAGTGCCTTCCCAAGAATAATCGCAGACGGCCTGGCCGGAGTCGATAACAGGAGCTCCCCACGGCGGCCAACACGTTCGTTCATGATACTCATCATGTAAAACTGGGACATGAAATAGAGTGGAAATATGAACAGGAAAACTAGGATAATCGAATCAAATGGCAATGGTGGGGAGAGTTGGTCAGGAGTTTTATATGTACCGAGGGGGGTTCCCGAACCTGAAAACATGTCAGTATATCGGGAGATCTGACTGTTCTGGGATGTGGACTGCTGGAGACTGGTCCGGAGTTCCTCGCTCGAAATACCGATTGATGATTCTGGCAGAGCCACAGGTTCTACCGGACCGGTGGGTGTCGGGGGCTGGTTGGACCTCGGCCGCACCGATACCTGCTGGCCGGACTGGGTGGCGGTAAAATCAAGTTCCGATTTCACATACTGGACATCGATCCAGAGTGGGTAGGCTGCAAACAGGTCAGACTGCTGATTATAGACATTTGACCGGTACTTTGTATAGTCCCGCTCCATCGTCTTCGCGGCAGCCTTCCCCCGGTCGGTATCATGTACGAACACCACCCCGTTGAAAATCATCAGGTCGTAATATTCCTGGTTACGTTGTATTGCCCCCTTATCAGCGAGATCAACAGAAAAGCGTGCATCTCCGGAAAACAGGGACGCGAGTTCCGCATCGTTGGTACCAACCTTATAAATTCCGTCCTGGAGGTGGAGACCACTTTTTGCAGTAAA
>CAIKOD010000134.1 GCA_903828975.1 uncultured Methanomicrobiales archaeon
ACATTAAATTCAGGGTATTTTTAGATAGTCTCAATCCCAACCGGGGTCGCCACAGCGGTGGGGCGGAGCCCCGGGAGCGTGGGTTAATTTCGGAACAACCCGAAATTGCTAGAAATTATCAGAGCATTTCTACAGAGCCCATTTTTGGGCATTGTTAGACATTGTTGAAACACACATGAACGGGAAGTACACACCCGAACCATGAAAATGCCACGTTCAAAATCTCTTCATATTGGTGGCCGTTCAGGCATTTAATATGAAAATCATCACTGGCATTTTCATTTTGTATGCCTGTGGCCTTTTGGCATCATGTCTGTTTTCATGGGAAACCCCGAGTGTTAAAAAAAAGAAAGAAAATACCTGGGACAGGAGGGAGTTTCACCCCCTCCCTGCCTCACCCCCATTAAGATATGCTGTAGGCAGGGTTCAACGGTAAAATTCCTTAAAAATTTCGGAGATTCAGAGTTCATCCCCTATCCCAACCGGGGTCGCCAAAGCGGCGGGCCATGAGCCCCGGGAGCGTGACGAAATTTTGGAATTACAAATCTGAAAGATAGATTTGAGAGGATTTCCCATGAAAATGTCCGAACGAGCCGCAATCTAAAGAGATTTGAAACAGGCATTTTCATGGTTGGGGTGTGAACTTCCCGTTCATGTGTGTTTCTACAGAGCGCAATTTATGAAAAATATGTTCTGAATATGGATTGGTCCAATTATAGCAAATTCTGGAGGGGGATGTGGAAGGAACAAACGCGTATAATGGCAAAAGATTATTTTAGCGCGGTATTGGACGGATTCAGACGACAAGACGCCCTAATCTCGTTACTCACGATGGAAAAGACACATAGTTTATTACTTGATGTGGTAACGTGGAAAACATCAACGGGCCCGGTTGATCCAACATTAAAAGAACGCATTGATAGAACCAAGCGATATATCAAGGGCTTAAAGGAACGGCAAGCGGCCATACATGCAGAGGTTACGGAAATAATGAACGCTGAATTTTGGGCGATTTGGGAGATACCCAAACCGGACTTTAAACTGATATTTGATGAAAACTATCATGCACTTGTTGAAGACCTGGAACACGATATTGAACAATTTGAGAAGAAAAAGAGGCAATCGCGATGAAATTAAAAGGAATAAAATTATTTTGGGAGTGATGCAGTTGCCATATTGTAATATTGATTACTACTTGGTGTATATGTTAGAGCCTGTTTAAGGTAATCCAAACCATTTGTATAATCACCATTTTTAACTGCAATTGAGGCTTTTGACATATAATCCCCCGCTTTTTCTGCATCGAGTAGACCTTTAAGATAATTTGTTTTTGCCTCCTCCAGTCGTGGCGAGACTTTGATATCAATTAATTTGTTGTAATCACTTCGTGCCTGAGAGCTTAGCACAGCACCATCAATTTGAAGGGCATCAAAATCTTTATTGCTGGAATCTTTGGCCAATTGATCATAGATAATAAGAATAAAATTTAGAGCAAAATTAATTCTTCCATAAACTTTTGTAACCCTATTTGTTCCTTTTTTTCACTTTTAATTTTTCCTTTTAAAAATTAAGAATTTATATTGTATCTCCATTTGCAGAAGACTGCGTATCCTGGGTAATCTGCTGGATTAATGATTGTGAAAATGCTATTCCCTGGCCAAATCCGGGGTTGTTAGCAATCGTATTCGAACTGAACCCGGTCTTGACATGGGGATTAACAGGACCTCCCCCTTCGGGATTTGCTTGCATGTGGGTTGAAGCGGTATTAAGATTTGTAACAAGACCTGCAGTATTTGACCCGGTCTTGACATGAGGATTAACAGGACCTCCCCCTTCGGGATTTGCCTGCATGTGGGTTGAAGCGGTATTAAGATTTGTAACAAGACCTGCAGTATTTGACCAGGTCTTGACATTGGGGTTTACAGGACCTCCCCCTTCGGGATTTGCCTGCATGTGGGTTGATGCGGTATTAAGACGATTTACGATGCCATTGGAGACAGACCAGTGGGCTGAATTAAACAGTTGGCTTATATGGGGATTATTATCTCCACTTGTATCATCCGGGTTTGGCATATCCCCGCAATCTGATCCTGTGCATGTTCCTGTTGGGGTATCAGTATAATCCTCATCTTCATCATCTTGTGTCTGGCTGCTGGTGCCTTGGTCACTCTCTTTTGCCTTGGCCTCTGCCTCTTTTCTATCCTTTTCCTCTTGATCTCTTCTTTCCCCTTCCTCTCGACTTATTTCATTTCCTTGTGCATCGTAATATTTCTTCTCCCCAGTTTTTGTATCAATGACTGTTTTTGACCCGTCTGCATTGGTATTGGTTACAATCACGTGGCTATCTTGATTCGATTCTGAATGCGAAGATGATCCATCATTCCACTTCGCATCTATAGTACCATCTTTGTTGTAAGTTATCGTGCCACCTATATCTCCCCCTGAGAGGGTGGTTGTGCCATCTTTTTCGCGCTTTTGAACATAATCACCATAGAATATGGTCTGTTCACCTGTATTTGAATCAGTATCAACTATAAGGCCTGCAGGATTTTTATTATCTTTTGCAGTGGTTACTCCATTTTTAGTATTTCTTTCAATGCCTGTTTTGTCATCATATGAAGAAATGCTGCCATCTTTTTCTGTCCACCAATGGAAACCAGTTTCTCTATCCCATTGGCCAGTTAGTCTACCTTGTTTATTATAACTATCCATTACCCCCAGATCGCCACCACGAAATACTACTATACCATTCACTCCCCTCTGGACAATATCTCCCGGTTGTTGTGCCCGACGCGAAAAATCACTGGCCGATTCTATCCCTGGTGAAAGTACCACTTTGGAAATCCCACTCGTATCCGTGATTTTTGGAATGAAATTATTGGCTGAGGTAATCTTGCCCCCAAATTTTGGTGGAGTATTCCGATTAGGCAAGGGAGGAATCTTGGGAATTACCAAAGGTACGTCGGCAGTATAGTCGGGAACTTGAAGTGAATCAACGTACATGCCGGGAAGTGAATCGATAGACATGGATGGAACTTGAGTAGACATGCCGGGAAGTGAATCGACGTACATGCCGGGAACTGAACCGATAGACATGGATGGAACTTGAGTAGACATGCCGGGAACTGAATCGACGTACATGCCGGGAACTGAACCGATAGACATGGATGGAACTTGAGTAGACATGCCGGGAACTGAATCGACGTACATGCCGGGAACTGAACCGATAGAAATGGATGGAACTTGAGTAGACATGCCGGGAACTGAATCGAGGTGCATATTAGCCATAGCCGGTAATCCAATGATCCCCAACATCATGCATGCGACAATGCAAATAATTATTCTGCTTGTAACCGTCTTCATTAACAAACACCTGATTAATTGTATTCCTGCAGGTTCTAATAATATAAATAACTAGCGATGATTAAGATCCGGGAATTTTAGATTATTATCATCGATTATCGCAACAATACCGGACTTTTTAGGATTGCACCGTATATTCTATCATCTGTAAAAAATGGGAGTGAAAAAGTGATAATAACTGGGACTTATTGTCTCTCTAATTTGCAGAGTCAACTGCAATTATCATTCATTTTTGATGCACAACTTTCTATTCCCATCCTGAACACGCTGAACATGCGTTGAACACGCGTTGAACAAAATAAAATGTTCATACCTAATCATTCTTTTTTTGGAAAAAGAGCGCCTAATAGACTGTATATATATATAAATATTATATTATTATAGTACTTGAACAGTAAAAAGAGATAGAAGGGGTATATTTTTCTCGTTAATTTGTTATTGAAAGCGCATTGCGACGATCAACCATGCTTCAATATGGAAAAGAAGGCATGATAATAAACTGTTGGCGGTGTCTTAAACAACTATAAATACCAACATGGTCACCCCTGATCAGGTAATCTGACTATGAGTGACAGCAGCACCCGTCCGAAAATGACCCCCAGAGAACTGATGATCGTCCTGGTAATATCCCTCGGATCGTTCATGGCCGGGCTCGATGGTACCATCGTGAACATCGCCCTGCCAACAATTGGCAAGGCATTCGACGTCTCGACGGTGACGGTCTCCTGGGTGCTGAATGCATACCTGATCGTCCTTGTAAGCCTGCTCCTCTTTGCCTCCCGTCTCGGGGATATCAAGGGGTTTCGGAAACTGTTCCTTGTGGGGTTCGCAATTTTTACGCTCGGCTCTGCCATGTGCGGCCTCGCCCCGTCACTCGACATCCTCATCCTCTCCCGCATGCTCCAGGCAGTAGGAGGGGCGTTTATCGCGGCCCTCGGTGCGGTGATGGTCACCACCTACCTTTCCCCGTCCCTGCGGGGGCAGGCGCTAGGGATGGTGGCGATGTTTACCATGCTGGGTGCCGCCCTCGGACCGGTACTCGGGGGGTTCCTCACCAGCGCCCTTTCCTGGCAGTTCATCTTTTTCGTGAACCTGCCGGTCGGGATCCTTGCGATACTGCTCGGAATATTTATCCTTCCCCGTACAGACCCGGTTACCCCGAATGCATCGATGGACATACCCGGAGTCATCATCATATTTGTTGCCCTCGGATCATTGATACTCGGCCTGAACATGCTCACCAGCCCGACTCCGGTGAGTGGCATTGCAGCATTGGTTGTATCTGCGATATTCTGGGGATTATTCTATATCCGAGAGCGGAGGACTACTGAACCGCTGATCAACCTGAAGTTGTTCAAGAACAGGGCATTTACACTGCAGAACGTGAACGTCACGCTCACCCAGATAGGCCTTGCAGGGGTGATGATCCTGATGCCGTTCTTCCTCGAAATGGTCAAATTAGTCCCCACCGACAGTGCCGGGACAATCCTGCTGGCCCTCCCTATCGGGATGATACTTACTTCCCCCATCGCCGGAAGGATCTCGGATGTGATCGGGACGAAAAAACCGATTATCCTAGGTTTTATTGTAAGTGCCCTAGCCTTATTCCTGCTTTCCACCCTGGGTTCCCATTCGAGTATCGGGCACGTGGAAATCTACCTCTTTCTGCTGGGTGCCGGTACCGGGTTTGCCTATGCCCCGCTGAACAGTGCCGTAATGGGTGAAGCCCCGGTGAAGGACAGGGGGTCAACATCCGGCCTGATTAAAATGATGTCCAACTTAGGTTCTTCACTGGGAGTTGCCCTCGTCATGCTTGTCACCACGGTCGCAGCCGGGTCCAGGATGGCCCAGGAAGCAACCCGTACACTTCTACCGGCAGAAATGGCCGGTGCATTTGATACGGGGTTTTTCTTCCTGATGTGTATCGAAATACTTGGGATTGTTTTAATGCTCCTTGTTAAAGAGCACGATACCGGTTATAGCACTGAGGGAGAACCGGTAGCTGCGTATTGAAGAAGGGAATTGACGGGTTCAATTTTTTTTTGGAAATATAGATATTCCTGGCCGCGGTGTTTGAATGGAGGGGATTAACGCTCCAAATAAAAAATTCTCGTCCAAGTTGAGATGCATTTAAAAAAATTGATTTTATAATCATTACCCGTTACATCCCTTTTCTTACGTAATAGAATATTATCGCTCCCCCAATCAACCCAACTACAATAAAAATTTCAGCAATCATAATCCATGGGAAGGATGAATTGTTTCCAGCCTGAATCGGTTGAGTTGATACCGGATTCACCTCTTTTTGAGGAGTTAGAGTCTCTTTCGGTGCTTCTTGGGTCGCTGTTTGAGTGACAATGATCTGTGTTACGGGTATGACCACTGATGTTTGAACCATTTGATTAGATGTGGGAGTTACAGTGGTGGTTGCACCGCTGGCGGCAAATGAATAGCCAGAATAACCTCCACCACCTCCTCCACCTCCTGAATAACCTCCGCCGCTGCTAGTTGGGGTGGGTGTTTCGGTCCCACCACCCTGGACTGATAACTCTGCTTCGGTCACGAAAGGGATAACGGATCCCCCTCCATCAGCATCCATCCGTATTGAATTAATTGAAATACTTGTTATCCCTTGTGAGACGCCACGAATGGCAACAGTCCCAAGAAGGATTTCGTTTGCACCAGGTTGCATCATTTTTGAGAGATCGACACCACTCATGCGCACTACCCCATTTGCAGGGTATGTAGTGTTGTTCAGGGATTCCCATGACGGGTATGCAACCCCGGTGATCTCTGCAACATCAGGATTCGAAAGGACGAGGTTCAGGTTATATCCTGCAATTCCATCTGGTGCTGAATCAAGTACTAATCTGAATTCCGTTGTTGTTCCCTGTGAAATTGTTCCCTGTGACGGCTCAATCGTAATTGTTACCGCAACTGCTGTTGATATGGTAATGACGGTAACTATCATCAAAGCCAGTAATAAGGTATAAAATCTTTTTTTCATTATCTGCACCGCATGGAGCTGTGTTAATCTTTAAATAAACTTATTTTTCCTTTAATTCTTAATGGTATCCCGGAACAATAAATCGTTTGAAAAAAATTCATTTGGTGATTTTTTTATCCAAGCACTATCCAGTAGAGCAAGACCAAATCATCGTAGTCGATGCGACCATTGTGGTTATAGTCATAGGGCGAAATACCCACATCGTATTGAGCTGAAATCCAGTCCATGTTCTGGTAGTACACAACCACATCGTCATAGTCGAGACGGCCATTGCCATTGATGTCCTCCATCAGGTAATCACCATTGGTGTCAGTTGGCAAATTCGTGTAACCCGGGAAGGGCTTCACAAACGGCGTTACAATGATATAATGGGCCTTAGCCATTGTTGCCTGGTTAAAGATATTACTCGCTGTAAGGCTTACGGTATAGTTACCTGGTGTATGGTAGCTGGCCACCGGATTCTGCAATGTTGATGTGGATCCTGTCCCGAAAGCCCATTGCCATGCTGTCGGCATCGGGTTACCGGTTGAAAGATCGGTAAAGTTTACATTCATGGTGACATTCGCTGAAGCCGTTCCAATGGTCCTGTCTGCCGTAAAGTTCGCATTGAGCGGGCTGTACGCACTGAGCTGTCCATTGACTATTGCCGGGTTGATTGCATTTCCACCATCTGCGTCCATATGTACAGAGCTAATAGTAATAGGACTGCTCCCAGGTGCGTCTCCACGTACCGTAACTAATGCAATTACCGTATTCGAGGAACCAGATTGAATCAGGTAGTTAACGTCAACTGCGCTGATCTTTACTGAATTTGCAGGTAAAGTACTAGTGTTGTAGAGCCCGGCCCAGGCTGGATAGGTAACGTTTACTATCTTTCCGATGTTTGAATCAGCAAGGGTAATTACCAAATCATAACCAGACAAGCCATTGGGTAACGAATTCATTACCAGTTGGTACTGGGAATTCTGTCCGATCGGTACATTGTTGCTTACCGGGACAAGTGACAATGTTGGGGAAGAGGGTTGTGTACTAATTGGAGTCAGGGTGATTGATGCGACCTTTTTCACAACTTTCCCCCCTGTAACATTCTGTCCGACTAACCGGAGTGGCCAGCTGTCGCCAGTCTCCGCGAGAAGGGTTCCGTTTAGTGAATTGGCAATAATGTAATTGTTGCTGCGGATTGTGTTCCTGCTGTTAATGATGACCGAATACCCGTCTGTTGCGGTTATAGTGACATTATAACCAGCCTGTGCCTTTGTTTCGTTGTAGGAGTTGCTTGAATGCTGGTCAGCATCGTCAACAAACCCACAGAGGAACCAGAGTGGCATCCCGGTCCATACACGGCTGCTGCTATCGGTATAATTGACCTCGTGGTTGGAATCGAACTGGCAGGCCAATGCCTGTTCAAAATACACTTTACTGACTGTATAATTCAATCCACCAATATCCAGTCCGTTAAGCTGGAATACGATCTCACAGGTACTTTGAAAAATATTGCTATTTCATGTTATTATTTAATCAGATTAAGTTAATTTAGTTAATTACTACTAATTCCTATCACCTGGATATTTCAGTCAATCCTTAATGCGGTAATGGACTTTGGGTGGACGGAAAAGATTGACTGACGGGGATGAAGTCAGTGGGACGAGAGGCAGAATGAATTGAAACCTTACCAGGAACCGCCTTGTCTCTAGTTCATCACCACCCGAGGAACAGGGTCTTTGTCCGGGTATAACCCTCTAATGCCCTGTACCCATTTTCCCGTCCGGTCCCGCTTTCCTTTGTCCCTCCGAACGGTATTTCCGGCGGTACCGTCACATGACGGTTTACCCATACAATCCCGGCGTGCACATCCTGGAAGACCTGCTTCACGGTTGCAAGGTCACTTGTCCACACCGAGGCCCCAAGCCCGTAGGGGCTCCGGTTCGCCTGTGAAATGGCAGTGTCGAGGTCAGGAAACACCACGACAGGGAGGACAGGGCCAAATATCTCCCCGGTTAACAGGGACGAGTCCTCTGCAACGTCCCCGACCAGGGTTGGTTCAAAGAAATACCCGTTATCATACCCCTCACCCGTAAGCGGACTTCCACCGGTGAGAATAGTACCTTCCGCGTTCTCCTTTACAGATTTCATAATCCCTGACAGGGTATCATACTGCTGCCGGTTGTTCAGGGGACCCATTTCCACCTGGGGATCAAGCCCGTTCCCCACATGAAGCGATTCCACACGCACTTTTAACTGACTGATAAATGACTCGGCGATATCCTGGTGCACGAAAAGCCGTTTTACTGCGGTGCATACCTGTCCCGCGTTGTAGAAACGCCCCCGTAATGCACCCTCAACCGCTTTCGGCACATCGGCATCATTCATGACGATCATCGGGTCAGATCCGCCAAGTTCCAGGAGCAGGTCTTTGTTTCGGGACCCTGCAAGTTCCCTTATGCGGCACCCGGTAGCACAACTGCCGGTGAACGAGACTTTTTGTATCGATGGATGGGTAATGATCGCTTCCCCGGCAGAACCACCTCTTCCTGTAACTATATTCAACACGCCGTGTGGGATACCTGCATCCTCGAGGGTTTTGGAGAGGGAGAGTACCGTCAGGGGGGCCGTAGATGAAGGTTTCAGGACCATCGTATTTCCGGCGAGTAATGCCGGAGCAGTCTTCCAGCCCATAATGAGGACGGGCATGTTCCAGGGGATGACCGCCCCGCATACCCCCAGGGGCCTATTCATTACCATGCAGTCGCCCTGGCTGTTCAGGCGGACCGCATCTCCCGCAGGCTGCGAGGAGAGCCCGGCGTAAAATTCAAGGATATTACAAAAGCCCCTTACCTCATCAATGGCCTCACGGAGAGGTTTTCCCTGTTCCATGGTAAGGAGTCGTGCGAGGCGTTTATGATCATCCCTGACCATTGTTGCTGCGCGGAAAAGAAGGGCTCCACGTTCCCGCATGGTTTTTTCTGACCATTTCAGAAAGGCTGATTCTGCAGAATCAACTGCCACACTTACATCTTCAGATGTTCCATCCGGGATGGTATCGATTACCTCACCAGTCGCCGGATTTAACACATCCCTCCATCCAGCACTGGCCGAAGGGACTTCCGCTCCATTTATGCGCATGTACATTTCAAAAGACACCCCTGGTGTTGATTTGATTGTTGGTGACTACAATTACACTCGTGAACTACTGATCAGGCAGAGAATTTCTGCTCATATGAACGCTATGCTGAGAGATAGCAACCCAAAGGTAAGAAGTCGTTGTTATACCATAATACCGCCCTTCGAACAGGGCGAACATCAGAGCTCCCGGATTACAGGGCGGGGAAAATAAAGGGTAAGGTACCATTCCCGCCCCTAAATATTTGTCAATAACTGGATGATTTTCATAATTTTTGATATGTTGAAACCATCTCCTATTATAAAGTAATGTTAAAACATTTGACAGGAGGAGGTTTCACCCCCTCCCTGCCCCACCCCCGTCAGGATAGCCATTGGGCAGTGTTATTCTGCAAACCAAGAATTCAACCATGTACAGTCCCTATCCTGACCGGGTCGCCACAGCGGCGGGGCGCAGCCCCAGGAGCGTCTGATTATCTGGACCACTCTAAAATCATAAGTGTTAAC
>CAIKOD010000135.1 GCA_903828975.1 uncultured Methanomicrobiales archaeon
AAAATGGGCTCGAGGAGATTCGAACTCCTGACCTCCGCCATGTCAAGGCGACGTCATAGCCAGCTAGACCACGAGCCCTCAAAAATTGGCAAATGCTTCTTTAATTTGGATCATCCTAATATTAAAAAATTGGCTTTTTAATGCAGTTTTTCCCTTTGGCGGTATACACATTGTATCCTGAAAGGGTTTATTTTCCGGATACTCCAGGGGATTATTGCCTGTTTATTTAAAAAATAAAGATTATATCCAGTTATCAGATAATTTCGCAAAGCGGCCGGTAAAAATCCCGACCTTCGCACGGATCTCGTCCATGATTTCAGGAGGTACCTCGCTGTCAACGTTCAAAACCATGATAGCTTCCTGGCCCGGGTTGATACGTCCCACCTGCATACCGGCAATATTGATATTCGCCTGCCCGAGTATGGTGGATGCCCTTCCGATAACCCCGGGCTTGTCTAGGTGACGCGACACGATGACATATCCTTCAGGGATCATATCCATTGTGTAACCTCCAATCGCTACGATCCTGCTCCGGCCCTTGAAGAACACGGTTCCGCTGACTGATTCCTCACCCTTGTCGGTAAGGACCCTGATTGTAATCAGGTTTTTAAATCCCTGAGCATCTGCCGTTATAGTTTCACTTACCTTTATACCCCGTTCACTTGCGATATACTCGGCATTGACCATATTGACCGGGACCTGCAGGATCGGGTCAAGCAGACCCTTGAGCGCCACCCTCGTGATGAATTTTGTATTATAGGTCCCCTGGGAGAGCTCACCACCGTAGATAATTTCCACCTTTTCAAGTCTTCCTTCGACGAGCTGGATTAAAAACCTGCCAATTCTCTCGGCAAGACGGGCGAACGGTTCAACAACATCCTGCTGGTCGGCCGGTACGAGGGGAGCATTGACCACATATTTTGCGGAGCCCCCCTCAAGGACAGATATACATTGCTTCGCGATTGATACTGCGACGTTTGTCTGTGCTTCAACCGTGCTCGCCCCAAGGTGTGGTGTGACAATTACCTGGTCGAGGTCGAGGAGGGGTGATTGAAAAGGCGGCTCCTCTTCAAACACATCAAGAGCTGCACCAGCGACCTTTCCTGACTTGATCGCGTCATACAGTGCTTTTTCATCAATAATACCACCACGGGCACAATTGATGATCCTTACCCCGTCTTTCATGGTGGCAATGCTCTTCGCATTGATGAGGTGCCTGGTCTCTTTTATCAGCGGGGTGTGGACTGTGATCACATCGGATACCCGGAAGAGCTCTTCAACCGACATCGAATCTACACCAAACTGGGCTGCTTTCTCCTTGCCGATGAACGGGTCATAACCAACAATATGCATACCAAGGACTGTCGCTCTTTTTGTAACTTCGCGACCGATCCTTCCCAGTCCCAGGATCCCAAGAGTTTTTTCATTCAGTTCGACCCCCATGAACCTGGAGCGTTTCCATTCCTTTTTTTTCAATGAAGCGGTCGCCTGGGGAATATTTCTTGCAAGGGAAAGCATCATGGCCATGGTGTGTTCTGTTGCTGCCAGCGTATTGCCTTCAGGGGCATTTGCAACAATAATTCCCTTCCGGGTAGCAGCATCCATATCGATATTGTCGACCCCGGCTCCCGCACGTCCGATAAACCGTAAATTTTTCCCGGCTTCGATGACTTTTGCGGTGACTTCAGTCCCGCTTCTTACGAGAAGGGCATCGTAATTCCCGATAATTGAAATCAGCTGTTCTTCTTTCAGATCGGTCTTTTCATCCACCTCAAATTGTGTTCTGAGTATGGCGAGACCCTCTTCTGCAAGTGGATCGCTGACAAGTACTTTATAGCTCAATTTTAAAACCCATATCATATCAGCACTGTACTATTCAATGGTTTTCAAATCAGGAGCAGTGGTACAGAAGGATAATCGGCTTTGTTGAAACACACATGAACGGGAAGTTCATACCCGTACCATGAAAATGCCTCGTTCAAAATTTCCTTATTTTTGGGTCAGTTCAGGCATTTATAGTCAAAGACCTTACATTCAATACTGTTTTACTTTCATTTTAATCTCAATAACCTTTATTTTTTAAGATTCGACTAATTTTTGCCCTTTTAACTATTACGAATTGTATCAAATCAAAGGTTCTTGACTATAATATGAAAATCCCCCCCTGGCATTTTCATTTTGTATGCTTGTGGCCTTTTGGCATCATATCTTTTTTCATGGGAGACCCTGTGGGGTCATAAAAAATATGAGGGAAATA
>CAIKOD010000136.1 GCA_903828975.1 uncultured Methanomicrobiales archaeon
CTTATACCGATCCGTCTCCTGTGTAGCCCGTTCCTGGTTGGCGATACTCATGGCAAACTTGGCATCAAGAATGAGGGAACACCCCGAACAAATCATTGTGCCAGGTGGGTTCATCTTCGTGCAGCGGGGACACTTCACCGGCTGCAGTGGCCTCTCGCAGGTGGGGGCCTCCTGGATAAGTCCGGCTTTCTGCATGAGTTTCAACTTCACGTCCGCACCGGATATGTGGATATAGGTCGCGGGCATGTTGGAGGACGGGGACCAGCCGAACATAATCCGCAACTCCATCTCGGTATAACCATCCTTCGCCTTATCGGTTGCCCGTGCGTGCCGGAATGCGTGTGGGTGTACCCTCTTTGAAATACCAGCCCGCTGCTGCAAAACCTTGCATAGGTTCTGAACAGTGCGGATATTCAGGCGGTGTGCACCGATGCCGAACCGGGTATAGGTAACAAATAATGGACTGTCTGGTTTCTCCCGGCCGGGATGGATATTGAGCCATGCCTGCAGGTCAGGGAGGCAGTCAATAAAGAACATTTCCCGGTCCCCGGTCTTCCCCCTCAGTCGTGTCTGTCCGCAACCACTGTCAATCTGGATATCCCCGATGTTCAGCGACAGCACTTCATCAATCCGGGCCCCGGTATCCCACAGGACCATGATGAGTGCCCTGTCCCTGACGGTATCACATGCGCTGACTATGGCACTTATATCAGACCTGGTGAGGACGTCGGGCAGCTTTGTCTTTGGGCGTTGCATTTTCTCGCCGAGAAATTCTTTTTCTTTAGCAGGTGACAGAAACCGGAAGAATATTTTCAGTTCAATAAGATCTCCCTGCAACGTCCGGGGACTAACCGTTTTCCGGCGGTGAATAATATAGTCCTCAATATCCTCCTTCGTTATCTCTCTGGCATCCTTCCATTCCAGGAACTTCAGAAGGCAATAAACCCGCCATAACTTGTTCAGAATGCTGGAAGGCTGTAATTGTTTTATCTCCTGTTTACGGAGGTATGCCGCGAGTATTCCACGGTTCACTTCATCGAGGAGTCGAAGTTTTTTCAGATAGTCAGTCACCGTTTTCGCCTGATCCTTATGAGATTTTCAGGTGTATAAAACGTCATGGTATGGCGCAATGTTGAGGGCCTAGTCTCGAAGGGGTTCTTGGGTTCAAATCCCATCCCTCGCATCCTGATTCTTTTTTTTAATGAATTTGTTTACAAGAGCCCGACGACCGAATGATGGAGGATGTCAAGTGTTTTTCTTAATGCCCGACCCGCATCACGGAGATGGTGATAGATCTCCCTCTTTATCAGGGCGTTCATCGGGTCATCAGTCCTGAACAATTCAGCCATTCCTGAAACATAAAGGGTCTCAATCTCGTGGCCGGCGTCACCTGCCTTCCTGATGAGGTCTTCAACCTGGTCTTTTTGGGTGTTCATAATCTTCACCCCTTTCACCGTGAAGGCGGTACCCCTGAGCAGGGCCTCTGCCATGGCAAGTATTGTTTTGTCAGCCCCGACCCCGAAGGTATACATTTCGATAGCCGTCTCTTTGGAAAAATTGAGGAGATAATCCATCTGCCGGGAGAGGTCATAGATATCCTGCCGGTCAAACGGGGTGGAGAACGAATTGATCAGCTTATCCTCCATCCGGTGACGCATGGCATCAACTTCTTCTTCAATCTGCACCAGGTGAACAGGGTCTGCCAGGGGCCTGGAATTGAGCCAGATAACAAGAGTTTCTACTCCTGCAAGGGTTTTATCTGCCTGTTCCGCAAGCATTTCCTCAAAATTGTATTCCCTCGGAAAGATCGAGTTGAAAATATTTTGTTTCATCTTGTTTTCAGGTTCTGACCTTTTTTCGCTCATTATCGTTCACACTCCTGTGAATGGGGAAATAACCGTATAGATCAGGGCGGCTGCGATTGTTGTTGATGGGATTGTTACCAGCATTGCAATGAGGATATCCTTTCCTACCGACCATTTAACTTTTCGTGCATTCTCTGCGGCCCCGACCCCCAATACCGAGGAGGTGATGACCTGTGTTGAAGAGACCGGGGCCCCTGCAATCGTGGAAATCGCTATAGCCGCACCTGAAGAAAACTGGGAATCAAAGGAATGGATTGGTTCAATCTTAAACAAGCGGTTGCCAAGTGTATGCATGATCCGCCATCCACCACCGATTATCCCCGCACTCATCAGTACTGCACAGGCAATGCGGGCCCAGACCGGTATCAGATCAGGGGAAGAAGACTGGCCGGCGGCAAACAACACCAGGGCGATAATACCAAGCTGCTTCTGGGTATCATTTGCCCCGTTGAAAAAACCCATCACTGCCGCGGCTATCCAGTTCAGGCGCATAATGCCATTATTTATCTTCCGTTTTGCATTCCGGAGCAGCAGTATGGTGATCTTGTGTAGCATAAAACTGCCCACAAACCCGATAACGATGGAGAGGATGAAAAATACGAGAATTTTAACGACCCCTTCAAGCTGGTACGCCGGTCCGGCCAGGCCCCCTACGCCCCATAAAACCCCGCCAGTTCCTGCCGCTGCCACTCCTGCGCCGATCAGGCCTCCTATTAACGCGTGGGTTGATGAAGAAGGAAGGCCGAACCACCAGGTGATGAGGTTCCAACCGATTGCAACAGTTATTGCAACAAACATTATCCATATGGTCCCGGTTCCCGAATCAGTCGTGATTAGTCCTGACAGGGTAAATGCCACGGCACTTCCACCAAGGATTGCCCCCAGGAATGACACGAATGCAATTAAGATAACCCCCTGCTTCGGGGTTGCGGAACGGGACGCAATAAATGTTGCTGCAAGAGAACTTGCGTCCTGGAACCCGTTGGTAAAGGTAAATATCAATGCAAGTACTATCGTGATGACCGCAATTTCAAACATAGTCCCCTGTATACTGCCCACGGCAAGGGTGCTTCCGGCCTGATTTGTGAGTCAGGAGTTGTTCGAAAGCGAGCTCTTACAGGATTCCATAAGGTACCACGTGTATATTAGACCTTCCGGATCCTGACATCCGCAGTGTTCATTCTGAAATTATATATCCCGGGAAGCCGGGAGGTACTGGTCCGGTGCATGGCCCGGGATCACCATGCCAGGCGGGCCCTGTAAGCCCGGGGTGCCAGTTGAAGAGTAAGGAACCCAAGGTCCTCACTGTGGATGGCGCCAATCTTCTGTGCGTTTAGTGAGGTTAAAATACCCCGCAATCATAGTATTCTGACAGAAGCTTTCGGTTTCCCGGTGACCTTTCCGTATGGCAGATATTCTTTGTCCGAACTGTAAATCAAAAGATACAGAGTTTGACGACCTGGTCACCACTGAAACAGGCCAGATGATAGCAAAGTGTCATTGTAATGCCTGTGCCCACAAATGGGACTCTCCTTTCGGATTATAACCGGCCCTTTTTTAAAAGGTGATACGGGGCTGGCCCCCGGACTTTTCACGTTGCGTGAATCATGATTATACGCCATAGTACCCGGGTACCCCCATCGCCCCGTAATCATGCATCCGGCATTCCCCATCTCATACTGCACCATTGCATCAGCGGCATGCGATTATATAATTTAGAAAGAATATATGCTCATCAGGAACTATCAAAAAAATATGGCCCCCTGTCGATCCGTTAAAGGTAGCCTTTGAAAGCCTGTATTATATGGGCAGTTCAAAAAATAAAATGTAAATCAGGAAAAACCCCTTAAATATAACGTAACCAATAAGCGTGGAACCCCCGATAAAATTATTCCTACGTGAGTGAACCTGGCATGAATGTTAAGATTCCCCGCAATATCTCAATTCTCTTATTAATCTTGATTCTCGTTATAACGTTCCTCGCCGTTTATTCAATTTCATTGGAAACGCAAAAATCTTTGAAAGAGGGAGTCCAGGAAAAGCTGATCTCCGTTGCAACGGTAATGGCGTCACAGGTTGATGGTGATGAATTCGCGCAGATAAAAACCGGTGAAGAAGATACACCACGTTTTGTTCGGATCAGGGACCAGCTCAGGCATGCAAGACAGATGACGCCGGATATCCGGTACATGTACACCATGCGAAAAAACGGTGATGTGGTGGAATTTGTCGTTGATAGTGATTATGGGTACGACCCGTTATCAGCGAAGATCGGGGATGTGTACAATGACGCGGAACCCGAACTAATCCTGGGTTTCCTCTCTCCTACGGCCAACCGCGACTTTACAACAGGTAAGTGGGGGGCTGTATTATCAGGTTTTTCCCCGATCAGAGACAGATCAGGAAATGTCGTTGGTATTGTTGGTGTTGACATTGACAGCGCTGTCGTCATGGCCGGGCTGAACCGCGCAAACCTGGTCGTCTTCATTATCGGCATCCTTGCCATGATCGCTGTTATGGTCGGGATCCTGGGGCTCGAGAACCGGCGGGCAGAGTATGATCGTAAAATCGGGGAGAGTGAGAAAAAATTCAAGGATTTTGTTGAGCTGTTGCCCCAGACGATTTTTGAAACTGATGAGATGGGGATTATTACATCGACAAACCGTATTGCCCTTGAAACCTTTGGAATTACGAATGAAGAACTTCAGACTGGCATAAACTGCATGGAAATGCTTGTACCCGGTGACCGGGAAGTGGCAGGAATTTTCTTTGCTGCGTTGTTACGGGGAGAAAAACCGGGTGGAATTGAGTATACCGCGCAAAGGAAGGATGGGAGCACTTTCCCGGTTATCGTCTATGCAGATACCATCGTCCATGACGGCAGGCCTGCAGGTATCAGGGGTGTCCTCCTGGACATAACTGACCGCAAGCGGACAGAAGAGGAACTTGAATGCAGGGTCAGGGAACGTACTGAACAACTCGCTGCCTCTGTTTTAAAACTTGAAACGGAAATTACTAACCGCAAACAGGTTGAATCGGAACTATCCCGGGCGAATGAGGAACTCAGTGCAGCATATGAAGAACTCATGGCCACTGAACAGGCGCTGCGGGATGGTATCAGGGAAGTCAATAAAAGCCAGCAGGCTCTTGAACAGGCCCGTAAGAAACTAAATCTCCTGAACACGCTTACGTTCCAGGACATCAGCAGCGCCGTCTTTACCCTCTCCGGATATCTCTGGTTAATCCGCGCGGACCTCGTGGGTGAAACACAGAAAAAACACCTTGAAAAAAGCGAACTGCTGACGAAAAAAATTGTTGGAAGCTTACAGTTTGCAAAAAATTACCAGGAAATGGGAATTCATGAACCCCGGTGGCAGAATGTGAGCCATGTTTTCATCATGGCAATTTCGCACCTGCCACCTCTGGAGATGTCACGGAAGATTCGGGTAAATAACCTGGAGATTTATGCCGATCCACTGCTTGAAAACGCCTTTTTAACCATTATTGACAATGTCCTGAAACACGCCGGTGTTGTGAAAGAACTGATTCTCCGGTATGAAGAAACTGAAGGCGGACTCACCCTGATTATTGAAGACGACGGTGTTGGTATTCCCGAAGATGAAAAAGAAAAGATCTTCGAACGAAGTTTTGGAAAAAATACCGGCCTTGGTCTTTTCCTCTGCCGGGAAATCCTGTCTATTACCGGTATCACTATTCAGGAGACTGGTGAACCCGGCAAAGGCGCACGATTTGAAATAACAGTGTCTGAAGGGTTTTACCGGTTTACCGGTACCCGCTAAAAAAAACAGGACTAAATAAAAAAGGGTGTTCTGACCCCGGCTTTGCCCGTCTGCCGGTGAGTCCTGTAATGCTGTCATCAGTTGCAGGTCTGTTCAGGCGTAACCGGATTTATTCAAGTATCGACTTTGTTGACATCCTCTGACCAAAGTTTACTGGATCAGGATTATTCCGAGATTTTCCAACGCTCCCCCGGGCTCCGCTCCGCCACTCTGGTGACCCCGTTTTTGATAGAGACTGTTCTGTAATGTTTGAAACTTTAGTTGAACCCTGGCCTGGATGATATCTTTCCGGTTGTGGGGCAGGGAGGGGGTGAAACCCCACCTGTCTTCGTATTTCCCTCTTCTTTTTTATGACCCAGAAAGGTTTCAACAAAGCCTAAAAAAAACTACGCAGAATCTCAACAGAGCCCGGTTATGGGAAATGTACATCATAGTAAACCCTGGTATTGCTTAATCCTGGCAATTTGTTTTTTATATAATTAGTGTAATGAATCATTGTAGAAACCACTTGAAACTGGGACTTTGTGTTGCCGGAGACATTGACCTTATGGAATAACTACCATTTTTCCCGATTGAGACCATGGACTGGCTCATTCCGACAATAATACTGGGTGTAATTTTTATCGGGTGGTTGATATGGCTGAATTATTTCTGCACGACCGGGCAGTGTACATTTACCTGGTAACTGCATGGGAGAGGGAGATGTCCATTCCCCTCATTCACCCGGACACAGGATTTCAATGGTGAAATGTACAGGAGAGAATGACATAGTGATCCCCTGCAGGTGTGGGGGTGGTGTTTTTTAGCGCCTGCTATCTCACCGTGTTGCCCGGGTCTGATGTATGGTGAAATCTGTTTCAACAAAATTTGTTTCCCGCTCATTTCTCATGATCTACGGGATTACTTGCATTTATCCCGCGGGTAATGCCCAGATGTTTGTAGAATGGCCCTATTCCCGGTTCATTTCCCAGGAATCCCCGCAGGAGCACGGAACCGTCCTGCATGTTGCCCGGTTCAAGGATCCAGCGCTTGTAGTCCCTACCGGTTGTCTGGTTAGAAAGCCCGTCTTTCCGGAATCGTTCATAGATATTGAGGGCATAGACATTAGACCAGAGATAGCTGTAATATCCGGCATCATATCCCCCCATGAAATGCCCGATAGTGGCAGGTTCATGACCCCCTTCTATCGGCGGGATCCCCATAATCTCCTGGTATAGCCTCTCTGATATGCCAGTCACATTTACCGGGCCTTTTGTTGTATGGAATTCCATGTCCTCGGTTGCGATCATAAGCTGGCGTCCGTACACGACCCCGGTATCCATGTCCCGGGTCCTGATCAGCCTGTTGCGGAGTTCAGGCGGGATTTTTTTCGAATGGTCGGTATAATGTCCTGAAAGTGAGTCCAGTACATCCGGTTCCCAGGCCCAGTTCTCAAATGCCTGAGACGGGGTCTCAATAAAGTCCCATTCAACATTGTACCCTGAAAGGCTTGCATATGGTGCTGTTGTAAGGCTATTATGCAGGGTATGGCCAAATTCATGAAAGAACCCGACAACATCGTCATGGCTGAGCAGTGAAGGGATGCCATTGTTCGGGGCGCGGAAGTTACCGACGATCGCGGTAACCGGAATACTATAACTGCCATTTTCCATTCTTCCACCAATAAGGCCGGATGTCATCAGGTGGCCATATTTTCCTTCCCTTGGAAACAGGTCAAGGTAAATACAGGCCTGCGTCCTCCCATTGGACTGATTCACAACCCGGTACAGCCTGACCCCTTCTGCCCAGACCTTTACGACCTTTTCTTCGATGAAATCAACACCGAACAGTCCGGAATACTGGTTAAACATACCTACCGTGACAATGTCCAGGGGGAAATACTGGCGGACAATCTCGTCATCGAGTGCATACTGCTGCCGTCTCTGCAGTTCCTGGAGGTAGAGGATATCCCAGGGCCTGATATCATTTGCACCCGGCTCAATAGTTCTTTTAATCTCTAATAATCCTGCAAGCTCTGTTATGATCCTGGTCTTCAGGGGCTCTTTTAATTCGGCAAGGAAATTAACAACATTTTCCTGCGACTTTGCCATCCGCCCGTCAGTCTTGTAATCTGCCCAGGTCTTATAACCAAGTTCATGGGCGATCTGCTGACGTACCATGATTGCATCTTCCAGCAGTTTCGTATTCTCCCCTGCCTGCCGGTTGACAAACGCGTACAACATACGTTTACGGGTCTCGCTCCTGTTCGCATTTTTCATGACTGCATAATAGTCCGGGTACTTTGTTGTCACCAGGTAGGTGCCGTTTTTCGTCTTCGCTAATGTTGCCAGCGCCTCCCTGGGCACTCCTTCAAGTTCATCGGCGCGGTATTCAAGCGAACTGTTGTCATTATTAAGATTGCTGCTAAACCGGGTTTCCATGCGGGCGAGATTGGATTTCCAATCCCGGACTAATGATACCTTATCGTCAGGAAGTGCGAGACCATTACGCTCAAACAGCCTTATCGTATTTGTATAGAGCCGCAGTTCTTCCGGTGTCCCGGGCACCTGCCCCCTGATCGCATCATACAGGTCCCGGCGGGTAAAAACCTCAATACTAAATGTTCCGGCTTTTTCCTCCGCAAGCGACCCTTCATCAGCAATCGCACGATCTGGGTATACGTACGCCATGAGTGTAAGTGGGGCCGTCCTATCCGTGAAATCCCCCATTGTCTTTTCGAACCTGATGAGCGTGTTACTGATGGTCCTCTGTTCAGGTTGTACTGCTGCAATTTCGTTGAGTGATGAATTGGCAGCCCTAATCGCCTCATCCGCCAGGATTGTGATCTCCCCTGTGGTATACCGGGCGCGAACAGGCCCGGCAGCGCCATCTGCAGGGGAAAAAGATGAGTCCGGGGGAATTTTTCCGGGCCCGGGTGTCTGGCCTGACCCCTGTCTCACCATACATCCCCCGTGAAGATGACATATAGAATCACAGCGATAATGAGCAGAGTTCTCCTGGCTGTTCGGAACATGAGACTTCCATGGAATGGTAGGGTGCACTATCGTAATAATAAGAGGTTTTAAAAAGGCAGATCCAGCCTGGGACTTGCCTGTAAATGGATTGCCAACGGGTTAAATAAAACGGATTGCCTTTAAGAAACCGCCAATGGCAAAATAAACAACTGCCATGAGGGCATAGCGCCAGAGTTTCCAGTCAATATAAGAAAAATTACCGGTATTATATGCCACCAGGAGGAGGACTCCCTGGAAGATCAGCCAGGCAATGAGCCAGATGAGAAACAGGTAGGCAATTGCAATACCCAGTGCCCACCAGAAGACAAGAGGTTCAACCTGTCGCCCGAATACTTTCATAGATCACCACCTGGGAGAAAAGCCAGGGACGAAGAGAAATTCCGGGTCATAACGGTCATAGAATCGGTCATGAAACCTCACTCCAGGTACCGGATGAGATGTTCCTGGTACAATTTTCGAACATTCTCTTCTGTATGCCCCATTGCTGGGAACCCCGAATACCCCTCCGCGTTCTCCACGGCACGTAAAAGGCGGAATCCTGCCTGGTTTTTTGACATAAACCAGCCCTTTCCCCTGTAATAGGAAGAGAGATATTCCTGCTCCCACTGCCCGGGAGTAGGGATGAAGAGGCCTTTCTTAAGCCCGATCTCGGCCAGGTCCATCATTGAGGTATAGCCGGAACGGCAGATAATGAATTTCGATCCAGACATCAGTTCCGCTTTTTCCTGGTATGAAACGTACGAATACACTGTTGTATCATCATCGGATTCCAATACGTGGTTATCAGATGGTTTTCCAAGCAGCACCACTTTTTTGCCCGGCAGGTCGCTGACCTGTGGCATCACAATTTTTTCAAGTGCAGTCCGCTGTGGTTCCATCCCTGATATAAGGAAGAGATAATCGATCTCGTTACTCGAACTGACCTTTGGGATGCTTGCGAGGATCCCTGAGTAATATGAAAGTTTTTTCGTCCCGGTGCCGGTAGTACGCGAGAGTTTTCCTGCAAGAGAGAGCGGACCCGGGGGGTTGTCGGGAATAATGACCGAATCAAATTTTTTAAAGCCCCTGCCATTCACATAGAGCGCAATAAGTTCAATCGGCCAGACAATAAACGGGAAACTCTGGTGGACCTGGTGGGATATCTGGATGGATGGGATAGAATCGGAGTAGACGCCGGGGCGTGAATCGCTGATAATAAGGTCGTAAGGTGTCTCTTTCAGTATTTTGCGTAAATTCCTCCGTTCTTCTGCAAGTGCCTGTACCAGCGCGGGAACATGCGCAGTGAACCGGGGAAAAAAGAACCTGCCTTTGTTGTCTGCCAGTGGGTAATCCGGAAAATCAATGCAGTTACAGGAGGGAAATTCCCTTCGTAAGAGCTGGAGGGCATTTCCGCCGGCAGCAATCGTGACCTCATGGTGGTTCCTTAATAATTCACGTATGATGGGGACATCGCGGGAAGCGTGGCCGAGGCCCCAGTTGAGCGGTGAAAGTAATACATGTCCCAATCAGATCTGACTCCCTGCAATGACTCTTATAATGAGTTACCAGTTCTCCTTCGTGGCAACCATTTGACTTTTGAATATTCACATATGTCTGCCTGCCCCAATTAAGGTTCCTTATTCATATTGGTCACCCATTTGCAGTCCTGTATCGAAAAGGTATCAGTATGACCGGACAATGAACCGTTCAATTTGTACATGATGAAGGGTGTGAACCAGAGTTTTTCTCACTGAACAGTGCAAACGATTTTTAATGATAAGCTGGCAGTATTTATGAGCTTTTAATGAATGGAAACGGGTCAGTGTATAACGCAAGGAATGCAGAGATTGTTATTGCCCTTGTGTTTGAATTAATATTTATCGGGCTGTACATTCAGTCGATCCTAATCGGTGATGTGACCCGTTCCCTCTGGCCCCTGATTGCCATCATCCTTACACTGGTCCCTTTTGCCTTTGAATGGAAGGATAAGGTATCATTGCCATTCGGGTTGAAAATGGCCGTTCCTTTTGCCTTGTTCCTCCATGTAGCAGGAGGGATTATGCGGTGGTACTGGGAGGTGCCGTTTTTTGATAAACTCGCCCATGTTGTATCAGCGATTGCACTCGGGCTGATCCTGTTCACCATGTACCAGTACCTCGATTACCTGGAGTACGTGAAAAAGAGGCCCTTTTTCAAAAAGAGGATACGCATTTTCAGGACGCAGGAAGGGGACGTCCTCGCCGGGATCATTATAATCCTGGTAATTTTCGGATTCGCCTGGGAGTTCTCCGAGTACCTGATTGACCTGTTCTACCTTACTACCTATAATTTTGGCCTGGTTGATTCGGTGACAGACTTTTTGGGCGATATTATCGGGTTGCTTATTGTGATCTACCTTGTACACCGGTCGATGGAAACTATCCCTCCGGGAGAACACCTTGATTATCTGCTGCTCGGGAATACCCTGAACAACCGGTCTTTGACACCAGATGTCCTCCCCATTGCTGAAAAGATGGAATTTCTATAATTTTCCTGGCGTTTCCCGGTGCGATTGACGGTACGGGACCAGCTGGTTTCCGATCAATATAGACTTAAAAAGGCAGGCGATGCATCCGATGTCTCCGCAGGAGTTGTGATTGCGCTAACCCGGGATATAACTAGCCGGTTCCGATCCCAATGAAAACCTGGGAGCTGTTATCCGGTTACTGTAATTACCAACGGGGTGGCGAGGGTTAGTATCTTCCCGATAATAGCAGTTGTCTTTGGAATCTGCAATCCTGGCATATTTTCGGGAGAAGGGTAACGGATTACATAATCCCTGTAATTGGGAAGAGGTTTATATCATCTGTGGATTTTTGGGCTCTGTAGAAGTCCTCTAACCGGATTTTACTGAATCAGGGCTTTGTTGAAATGCTCTCAAGTCTATCTTTTCAAATGAGGTTATTCCAACAATTATAGTTAAGAACCAAACTATTATTACAATAAAAGCCAATTCTCTGTATGCCATGGTCTGAGCAGATACCCATACAAAAACATATGACGCGAGACGAATTGGGATCAAGAATAAAAACCTTGGAAAAAGATGCCAAAATTCTCAAACGACTCTATTTTGTGAAATTTCGCTACGACGGAGAAAGTGTCGATGAATCTGCACAAAGAATTGGAGTTACCAGGAATGAAGGATATATCTGGCAAAGAAGATGGAATGAACAAGGATATGAAGGTCTAATTCCCCGTTATGCCGGTGGCAGGCCAATGAAGCTCTCATTGGAGGAGATAGATCATCTGGTAGATTTACTGAATCAAAAAACCACATGGACAACTGACGATGTCAGAACGATGATCCATCAAGAATTTGAGGTCGAATATACCCTTAAACAGATTCGGATTATCCTAAAGAAGTTGAACATGACTTACGGCAAACCATTCACTCAGGATTATCGGAGGCCCGAGGAGGCTGAATCTCTCTTAAAAAAACCTTCCTGATATAAAACCTGGGATGATTATCGGATTTCTGGATGAAACATCTCCGCAAACCATAGCAAATACCCAGCGATTCTGGTCATTTGGCCATCCAACGCTTGTTAAGAATACTACGAAGTTCCGTGCGAACACATTCGGTTTTTACTCACTTAACGGATGTTCCGTACTGGAATTCCACGAACATTCAAAAATGGAGGATGTCTGTAAATTCCTTCAGTCGATTCGGAAAATGAATCCTGATTTAGATCTCGTTATTATCCTCGATAATTTCCGGTCTCACCATGCAAATAAGACCCGGGAATATGCAGAACAGAACCGAATAAATCTTGTATTTTTACCGCCGTATTCTCCAGATTTGAACCCAATTGAATTCATCTGGAAAAGCATCAAGCGGATCATCTCACGGACTTTCATACGAGATCTCGACCACTTAAAACAAACCATCTTCGATGCATTCGAAAAATATTGTTGTTCATTGAGTTTTGCTAAAGCATGGATAGTCAAATTTCTTGGGAGTGAGTGTAGTATTAATTTTTAGGTTCTTAACTATAATCACGCTCCCGGGGCTCTGCCCCGCCGCTGAGGCACCCCGGTTGGGACAGGGAATGATCCCAAAATCACTGAAATTTTCAGGGATTCTGCAGTTTAACCCTGTTAATGCATATCTTATCGGGGTTGGGCAGGGAGGGGGTGAAACCCCCTCCTGTCTACATATCTCCTCTTTTTTAAATATGCAGGGTTTCCCATGAAAATGCCTGAACGGCCACCAATATGAAGAGATTTTGAACGTGGCATTTTCAATCGTCCGGGTGTGAACTTCCCGTTCATGTGTGTTTCAAAAGAGCCGATTTTTGTTTTTTAGAACCCGAAAAATCCGAGTATCCTGCTTTTTGTATCCTTGTGGAATATTACAGCCCCGCCTTTTAAGGACCTGACATCCTCAATCGTATACAATACATCAGGGTATTCCATCGATAGAATCGAGACCAGCACCGACTGCTCGCTCCGTGGGACAATCATCAGGATTACGGTAACTGAATCTGAAAAGCTGCCCGATCCTTCAAGTCGCGTGAGACCGTACCCCATTTTTGACAGCCGTTCAATCATTTCTGCCGGGTCATCACGCGTGATAAGGCGGACTATTACCGACCCTATCGAAATGATTTTTTCAATTTCTGTTCCGAGAAGGGTCCCAATACCATAACCCGCGATATATGCAAAAATGCTCCAGTAATCGTTCAGGTTCGAAAGCACAAGCCCGGTCGAGAGGAGCCAGATACCAATTTTTACGACGCCGATATTTGCAGCAAGGTTTGAATGACCTTTGCTGATATACACCGTACGGATGGTGTCAAGGCTTGTCTCGATAATCCTCGCTACGAGGATAATGAGGGGTACGGCGTAATCCATGGAATAACCTGATCAGAGGCCAGGGTACCAGCCGGCTGAACCGGTCCCGGTGCTGGAACACTGAATTAACTGTCTTATTTTTCAATTCCGGTAAGTATATACTTTCGGTTCAATAGTGTCCGGGAATTTTTCACCATATCAACCGCATATTATGGTGAATATTCACCGGCAGTGATCATTCCATTACAACACCCGGCTCTACCATGCACGAAATTTTTGGATAACCCGCAGGATCGCAAAATGTTAAACGATCCCCGGCACATCATCGTGTACAGGTAATGGTATGAATCTGAAAGGTTCACAGACTGAAAAAAATATTCTTGCGGCATTTGCCGGAGAATCCCAGGCAAGAATGAGGTACTCATTTTTTGCATCCGTTGCGAAGAAAGAAGGGTATGAA
Source organism: uncultured Methanomicrobiales archaeon (assembly GCA_903828975.1). GTDB lineage: Archaea > Halobacteriota > Methanomicrobia > Methanomicrobiales > Methanospirillaceae > CAIKOD01. Next base: position 13,952 of record CAIKOD010000136.1, read on the forward strand.
CAGATCTCCGCAATTTTCCAGGAGACCTCTGATAACGAGAGAGAGCATGCCAAGCTCTATTTCACGCTCCTTGAGGGTGGGGATGCCCAGGTTACCGCATCCTACCCGGCGGGTGTTATCGGGACAACTGCGGCAAACTTACTGGCAGCTGCAGAAGGGGAAAAACTGGAATGGGTTACCTTGTATCCCGGATTTGCAGTTATTGCCGATAAAGAGGGATTTTCGAAAGCGGCCCACACCTTCCGTGAGATTGCAAAAGTGGAAGCGCACCATGAGCAGCGGTACAGGAAACTGCTGGCAAATGTCAGCAAGGGCACCGTCTTTAAAAAACCAGGCATGGTACACTGGAAATGCAGGAATTGCGGGTATGTACATGAGGATGTTTCCGCCCCGGATAAATGTCCGGTCTGCGATCACCCTCTGGCCTATTACGAAGTCTGGTGTGAAAACTACTAAGCCGGGATCGGTACAAAGCGGTATCCGCCCCTCACCCTTTTTTTTGTTGCGATAAATGGATGAGCTCACCAATGAGGAGCATGAGAAAATCGTTGATGCATATCAATTAATTAATGACTCAGCCCGTATAATCAAGATCACAGGTATACCCGGTTTTTGTTGACCGTTCAATGGGACAATGGATCCTGATACATATAAGGGCTCTGAACGTGTTTATAATGACGGGACAGGATAAAGGGGCATTCAGACAAGGAGGACGTTATGGACGAACACCTTAAGAATATCGGCATGAGAGCCACAATTCTCAAGACTTCACTTAAAGTGCTGGCGATCCTGGTTATACTGATGGGGATAGCAGCGCCTGCAATGGCAGGAGAACGGTTTGTAAGCGGGGGTCCGAACCTGACTGCGGCAATCCTCGGATCAAATGATTTTTCACCGGGTGAGGACATCACCATACCGGTAACGATACAGAATAGCGGACTTCTCGAGTATGTTTTTACCTATCCGAACCAGATGACCGCTGCTGATCTTCCAAACACCGCAAAACTGATGACCGTGACGCTGGGGCCCGGGGACGCCCCGGTCACGATCAAATCAGACCCCCAGCTGCTCGGCGACCTGGCAGGCGGTCGAAATACGGTGGTCAATTTCAAGGTCAAAATCGCTCCTGATGCCCCCCACGAGACCTACAACCTCCCCCTTACGATACGATACACCTACCTGATGAGAGCAGACCAGTATGGTACTGATGTCCTCCAGTATTTTTACAAGGAACGGGAAGAGACACGTAACCTGCCGGTCAGGATCAGGCCGGAAGTCCTTCTTGATGTGACATCTGTCGGGTCAGGGGACCTGAATGCAGGGACCACCGGTTACCTGAATATACGCCTGAAAAATACCGGTAATGAAGATGGCAGGGAGTCTATTGTCAAGCTCGTCCAGACTGGCAACAGCCCTGTTGTTCCGGTTGCAAGCAATGTGTATATCGGGGATTTTCCAAAAAATTTCACCGTGCCGCTGCAATATAAGGTATACGTATCCAGGGATGCCGAGGCACTATCATACCCTGTAAACATCTCGGTCACCTATAAAAACCGCGATTGGGACATCGTCACTACAGATACCGTTACCTTCGGTGTACCGGTAGGGGGGAAGATTGCCTTTACCGTCGTCTCTCCACCTGTACAGATGAGTCCGGGAGAGAGAAAGGTGATTGCAGTCACGTACAGGAATACCGGGACAACAGGGGTAAACAGTGCACAGGCAAGGATTTTCACGGTTGATCCATTCACGAGCAGCGATGACACCTCGTACTTTGGCGATCTCGCACCGGGTATGGAAAAAACTGCACATTTTGATATTACCGCAGACCCAGGGGCCACGGTAAAGGATTACGGGCTTGATTCCGAGATAATGTACCGGGATGCCCTGAATAATGACCAGGTTTCGGACCGCGTCAAGCTTACCGTACAGGTAACGCCATCCTCACTGGTCAAACAGGTCTCCTCGAACCCGTATGCTATCGTTATAATTGTTATCATTATCGTTGCGGCCTTGTATTTCGGGGTTATCCGGCGAAGGAAAAAGTCGCGTTGAATCATGATACGGTCTATAAGTCCGGAACGGAACACCGGGGATTTTTTCATCCGGTGGCCGGTATTAAACCATCACACTCACGGGGAAGAGGACAACCTGGAACAGGTCTTCGACAGGCGAATACGGCTGTTATTCAACCCCGGGAAAATTTTTGGAGCCTCCGGGGTGTATCATGGTAGCAGATGACAATATTATCAGGATAGAACACCTTTCAAAAATTTTCAGGACCGGAAACGGGAATGTCATTGCAGTCGATGATGTAACGTTTAACGTTAAACGGGGGGAGATATTCGGCCTGCTTGGTCCTAACGGTGCAGGTAAAAGCACCCTGATCCGCATCCTTACCACGCTGATGAAACCCAGCAGCGGAAGGGCATTTCTTGATATCTACGAGGTAACAAAAGACGATGAAAAAGTCCGGGGTATTATCGGAGTATGCCCCCAGAACAGTACCCTTGATATTGAGCTGACCGCGTATGATAACCTGGAATTTTATGGTAAACTGGTTAATGTCGATGACAGTGTTCTTGACGGGCGGATATGGGAGTTGCTGCGGATGGCCGATCTTGCTGACCGGGCCCATTCACGTGTCAGCACGTTATCAGGCGGGATGAGGAGGAAGCTCGAGATTGTCCGGGCGTTCCTCCACCGGCCACTGATCCTGTTCCTCGATGAGCCGACAATAGGCCTTGACCCTGAGGCACGTCGGGAGGTCTGGCAGCAGATAGCCATGCTCAATACAGAAAAGATCACGATCATCCTGACGACCCACTACATGGACGAAGCTGAGAAGCTATGCCAGCGGATTGCTTTTGTCGACCATGGTCACCTGGTCTCACTTGATACACCGGAAAACCTTAAACTGGCGATGCCTGCGGGCGAGCTGATCGAGCTTGGGTACGATGCCTTTGATGATTCCATCCTGTCCGTGATCCGCTCTCATGACCTGGTGATATCGGTAGAAAAGAAAGAGGGGATACTTCAGATCTCTGCGAAAAACGGGAGCAATCTCCTTCCTGTCCTTATAGCTGAATTTGAAAAATTCGGGATCACCATTACATCCATCTCGATCCGGTCCCCGTCGCTCGAAGACGTGTTCCTGTACCTCACGGGTAAAAAATTTGATGGGATGGTTCCAGATGGACATGTTCCCGGTCCGGGAGGCCCCCGATAATGCTGCGCGGAGCAATTGCTATATTCAGGCGGGATTTTAAAAAATTCCTGAGTAACCCGTTCATGCTCGTCATGACGCTTGCAATGCCGATCATGTACCTGCTGATTTTTGGCAATGCCATCGGGGGGACAATCACGGCAATCCCGGTGGGTGTCGTCCAGGAACAGCCGTACGTCTATGACACTCCATTGTTCATTGCCGGGGTTGACAATCTCGAACATTTTCATACCCAGGCTGATAAACCGGCACTCTTCAGGGTACAAAGATTTACCAACGAGGAGATTGCAAAAAATGCCCTGGCAGATGGGGAAATATTGGCATACATGGTTTTTCCCTCAGATATTGAACCTGGCCGGACGATCCGGCTCTACATGGACAGTTCGGAATACACCATCCCTGCGTTGATCAAATCGGGAATGGTAAGTGCTGTTACAGCCACAGGCGCTAAAAATCCCATCGAAGCGGTAAATGTCTACGGTATCATCGATTACCTGCAGTTTTTCGGGGTCGGTGTTATCGTCATGGCAATTTTCATGACGACGATGTTTGGTGGCGGGCTCGCCCTGATCAGGGACCGTGAGATGGGGATCATCGAGGGGTATTTTGTCACACCCGTGAAACGCTCGAGTATTATTCTTGGCACCATCGGGAGCGGAACGGTAAAGGCGTTTATTGCAGGTTTTATTATATTCCTGGTCGATATTTTTATCGCGGGGGTGATAATCCGTTCCCCTGAAGATTTCTTGCTCGTCCTGCTTGTACTATTTATGACAAGTATCGGGGTTACGAGCCTTGTGGTCTCACTTGCATCCCGCTTTTCAAGCCAGCAGGAATATTCATCGGTTATCGCATTCTTCAACCTCCTCCTTTTCATGACGAGTGGTGCTTTTTACCCGGTTCTCGGGATGCCGTCATGGCTACGGTGGATCACGGTAATCAACCCTGAGTTTTATGCTATACAGGCACTGCGAAGTATTATACTCCGGGGACAGGGGTTAAGTGTCATCTGGTTCGACCTCCTTGCACTAGCTATCTTTTCAGTTGGCGCAATAACCCTGGGTATCATAACCTACCGCCGTACACTTGAATGACGAGAATTAATTTTTTTAATCGGACTATTTGAAAATTCAGGCAGGACTGCGGCTTTCTGAACATCAGTTATTGCCCGGGCGTTGGATCATTATCCTGGCTTGTTTGTTTCAATTACTCCTATTATAAGAGATGTAACAAATACTGCATGGTGGTGAAACAGTCCTGTGGATCCTGTATCAGATTTTATCAGGTTATCGAATACCACGATTAAGGCATTTATATCCTTTTCTTTGCTCAGTAGAAATCCTGCACTTAAAAAAATTAACAGAACTTATCAGGCTGGATGGGGTTTCGCCCCCTCCCTGTCCCACCCCTATTACGATACTCTTGGGCAGGATTCATCTGAAGAATACCTGAAAATTTCAGTGATTTAGAGATCATACCCTATCCTAACCGGGGTCTCCAATGCGGCGGGCCATGAGCCCCGGGTGCGTGATTAATAGTAGGAATAACATAATCTCGAAGATAGATTTGAGAGCATTTCAATAAAGCCTGTTTATATATAAAAACCAAGACTCATTGCTTTTATTCCCCGGGTATTTCCATCCCTGAAGGAAAGAGAATTGCAGATAATCGATTACTATATATCCCTAGGAAAAGACTGAAACACTATACAGAGGACTAGAATGAAAACAAAGAACCTGATCATAATCATGCTGGTGTTAGTCGTTGCACTGGCAACGGTGTCAACGGTGGTAGCGGAAGAGGTTTCGACGTATCCGGTAACAATGTATCCAACATCGAATAGTCCCAGCGTATCGAATCCCATTGGTGGCACGGAAGGCTATTACGCTATCTCTTCATCTCCTTCCGGGGCAATGGCATCAGTTGATGCAACAAATGTCGGTTTAACCCCTACGACTGCAACGGTGTATGTCACCGGTACACCCGGGCATACGATAACGGTAACAAAGGAAGGGTACCAGACCTGGTCAAAGTATTACTCGGGTAATCCCCCAGCCGGGGGAACTGTGTCAGTAAATGCACAGCTTATCCCCATACCGGTGACCCTGCCAGCAACCCCGCCGCCAGGTGGCGAAAAGGGATATTACAGTATCCAGTCAAGCCCCTCGGGAGCATCTGTAACATTTGACAACAAGTATGTCGGGACAACCCCGGTCACTGTAGATGTAAGTACCACCGGTACCCCGGGCCATACCATTGTCATCTCGATGACCGGGTACCAGACCTGGTCCCAGCAGGTTGCCGGAAATCCTGCAGCAGGACAGACGATCCCTATTAATGCAGTGCTGACCCCGGTACAGCAGTTCGGAAATATTTACGTGTCATCGTCCCCCTCCGGGGCGACTGCAATCCTCGATAACGGGCAGGACTCGCTTGTTACACCTGGAACATTCTATAATGTAGCACCCGGTTGGCATAATGTCCAGGTCTCAATGCCAGGGTACCAGGTTTATTCGAACAGTAATGTCCAGGTGACAAGTGGTGGAACCGCCAATGTATATGCATCCTTGGTCCCGGTTGTGCAATCCGGTAGCCTTTCGATAAGCTCGACCCCTAAAGGTGCAGGACTCTACATTGACAATATTTACAGGGGCGAAACGAACCAGATTGTCGGGGGTCTTTATGCAGGTCCACATACGGTTGTCCTTAAAATGGCCGGGTACCAGACTTTTACGAATACCTACAGTGTCAACACCGGTCAGACGACCTATGCAAGCGTCACCCTTGTACCGCTACAGAGCCCGAGCACCGGGGATCTCCTCGTGACCTCGACACCAACAGGTGCGGCTGTCTATCTTAATGGCAACTACCAGGGTGTTACGTCTACCGCGGGTCCGCTCGATATCACCGATCTTACGGCCGCTACCTACACGGTTCTCCTGAAGAAGAGCGGGTACAATGACTACACGTCCACGGTCAAAATTGTAGCAGGGCAGACTGCACAGGTAGCTGCGACCCTTCAGACCTCAGGAACCCAACCCGCCGGAACAGCAAGTGCCGAGATAATGTCCACACCAGAAGGCGCGGATGTTTATATCAACAACATCTACAAGGGTGTGAGCCCGCTGAACTTACAGAATTTCCCGATAGATTCGACGCAGAGCTATACGGTTACCATAAAATTGGAAGGGTATACACCGTATACTACCGCCGGAAAGATAAGCCCGGGACAGTCGGTCCAGATTAATGCTGCGCTCTCACCCGTTGCGCCGGTGCCAACACAACCTATAAGCCCGCTTAGTGTGCTGTCAGCGCTCGGTATATGCTGCGTTGCTGTATTCCTTTTCAGGCGAAAAACACATTAGATATTCTTTTTTTTGGTCTCACATAACCCATGGTTCTGATAACCGTGAACGGATTTAAAATTTCAGCAGGGTGCACCCTTTGTTTGATATAAAAATTGAAAGGAATTAAGACTTCTGTAGAAATCCTACGTGTAAAAAAAATTAACAGAACTGCTCAGAAAGGAGGGGGTTTCACCCCCTCCTTGCCCCACCCCCATTAAATATTCTTTGGGCAGGGTATTCCTAAGGCTCATTAAATTCAGAGTATTGGGGGATAGTCTCTATCCCAACCGGGGTCGCCAAAGCGGCGGGGCGGAGCCCCAAGAGCGTAGTTTAATTTCAGAACAACACGAAATCGGTAGAAGTTATTTGAGCATTTCTACAGTGCCAATTCTTCCCTATATTTCAAGACGGGGCCTCTATCCCAACCTGGGGGCCTCAGTTGCGTGGCGGAGCCCGGGAGCGTGATTACATTTTGCAATAACCCAATATAAAAGTTAAATCCAAGAGCATTTCAAAAAAAGACGAAGAATCCGACATATGCCGTATCTATAATAGACGGAGAAAACAATACCGAAATTTACTCTTCTGCATTGTAAAAAAGGATCGGTTATCAGGTTATAGCCTTCTTACGCAACAACAAATTGTATCGAATAGGTATCCTCAGACCCGGGCTCCCACGAGCGCTTGTAGGAAGCATCGAAATGCTGGTTCCCGGTACCTGATATCCTGAGTGTCCAGGTATGAATTCCGCCTGCGCCCATCCTGCCCGATGTTGACGCGGTGTAGGTATCATCAGTTATCTGGATGCCTGAACTTAATGACGGCTCCCAACGGTATCCTGTCGTCGGGTTCTCGTTCAGCTGGATTTTTACAACCTGCCCTCTGGTAACGGTGACTGTTTTACCCGAGTCACTATCTGTAAATGTTCGGGTGTTACCTGTGGTTATATGGGTATATGAGGCAAAACGGCTGAACGATGTGTCAGGTTTTACCAGGGTGAACAGATCAGCTGATCCGGCAAACCCGACCTGCCTCGGGTAATGCAGGGCCGCAGAGTTGAAATAATTGCTGTGTAAGGTCATTACCGGCGAAATTGCAATCACCGGGGAAATGGCAATCAGGGAGAGCAGGATACCGATTAGACTAATATAATAGATTTTTTTCATTCGTGTTACACTTCCTATACCAGACGGTAGGACACTTTTCAATTTTAATGTATGTCTTTGGCCAGGTTTCGTACTGAATGGTTGAAAGAAGTACCTACACGATAAAATCAGGAAATGCTTCGAAATATGTTTACAATACGCTGTGAGCTGTCCCGGGATCCCGGGTTAACCAGGAAATAAAGAAAAGAAGTGTGGATTATTACCAGGTAAACGTGCAACTAGTGACTGATTTTTGACAGCGCTTCTTCTGCTGCAATTTTTACATACCCGTTGTCAGTACTGCAGGCTTGTTCCAGCGGAGTGCAAGCCCTCGGATCCCCGATTTTTCCGAGTGCTTCTGCTGTTGCAAACCGTACGTCCTGGTCCTGGTCTCCAAGGAGACTGAGAAGTGGCCCTACGCTTGCGGAGTCCCCGATGTTCCCCAATGCATCGGCTGCCGCATAGCGTACCCATTTATCCGAATCTTTTAATGCTATTACGAGGTACTCTACCGCTGGTTTTCCGGCCTTTTCAAGGGCGACCACCGACTGCCACCTGTCTGGACTTGCCTGGTTGTTGAGTTTATCGATTTCTGCTTTCATCTGTAACATCTTGTTTTCCCCCTTGTCCTATCCTGTGAGGACAAATCAATGATGAATCAGGAGGATGATGAAGGTTTGCCACTACAGGGTGCCGTGCAGCACTATATGCCAATATTTTCAGAAAATAAGCAATTATTGGGCTTAAATTATTGTCAATATGGAAATTATTGTAATAATCTGCAATTCAAAACAGGGAATTGGATGTAAAAAAACCGGCTTTCAGGATTCTTCATTCCCCGGCAGTTCTGCGTGGCGTCACTGGAATTTCTTACCCACCTTTTAGAATTATGTTATTATTGGTTCCATATTAATTAGCTAATAATAATTAATAATACCATAATATTTATCAAATAAACTTATTATTATCAGTAAATTTA
>CAIKOD010000137.1 GCA_903828975.1 uncultured Methanomicrobiales archaeon
CTGCGTTCCAAGCCAATACGCTCTTCTTTACTCAGGGAAACAACATATTTCTTCTTCATTTTATTTTTATAGTACGTACTTAGATAAAGTACTATTGGATAATATTTATATATAATATTAATTGACCGCAAACACTAGTATTCGGTGGTGATTCTGAATTTATTGGTGGTTTTCAACAACTTTGCGGTTACAGCCTTTTGGCAGATAATCCAGAGCAGATATTTTTTATCCTGCATGGTACCGGAAAGAACGGCAAGAGCGTAACAATTCAGGTAATGCGGGCTATTTTCCGGGAATATGGAGGAACCATAAGCCCGGATACCATTAGTGCCCGGAAGTTTTCAGAGGGAGGTACATCCAGGAGTGACCTCATGGACTTTCCAGGGACGCGGATGCTCATTACCAGCGAGACCGATGAGACCACCGTATTGTCAGAGGCTTTCATCAAGGTAGCGACAGGAGGCGATACTCTCAAACACAGAGGCTTGTATCAAGCGCGGGAACGAGAGTTGCGAATAGGGGCTAAACTATGGTACGCCACGAACCATAAGCCGATAATTAGGGGAATCGATGAAGCGATATGGAGGAGGCCATGTGTAATACCGTTCACAGTGGCAATACCCGAGGGGCAACGGTTCCCCAAGTACGAAAGTCTGTTACTTGAGGAGGGCCCGGGTATCTTGAATTGGATGCTGGTAGGGCTCAAGAAAATCTATGATAACGGGGGCAGGTTAAAACAGCATGATAAAATCAGAAATGCAACATCAGAATATCGTAACGAAAGCGATACTATAGGCCGTTTCATAAGCGAGTGTTTGATATTCGAACCAGGGGTGGTATCATCTCACGCTGATCTGTATGAACTATACGAGGGGTGGCGCAAAGAAGAGCAGGAGACGCCAGCAACCACCAAGAAATTTTATGCAGCACTCAGGGAAAAGGGTATTCGCGACGGTGCAAAATCAAAGAATATTCGTTATATCCACGGCATCCGGAGAAAGAAGGCAGGAGAGGAGGAGGTACGGATAGCCCCCGGAAAAAAGACAAAGAATAGCTCCACTCTCTTTTATGGCAGGCCCGGAAAGAAGAGGGCAAACCCATACAGGCCCGGGCATGCAGGCAGTCTGCCAGGTTATGCCGGTATCTGTGGGATGAATGAATGACACCAATGGAAAAAATATGGGTGAAAATGGATGAATGTTCCCACGCTAGCCTTTATCATGCTGGCATCCTCCAGGACAGGTGGCCGACCCGCAGGACAATACCAGTGGTACCTGATCCATGAGCTTGACGGCATTCACCTGTTCTTCGGGGTCTTTCAGGTCACTAGCTACTAGTTGCGACCATCATATTTCGACTACAGCTTTGTGTATGCCACCGGAAACCATTGACTGGCGATTGGTTGAGAATCACTTTGCTAAGCCACATGCCAGGTTAAACCACCATCAGTGGTTTAAATCCCTGGTAAAAAAGCCTCCCAGCCATCAGCCGCCAACGGATCCGTAAACAACCCCCAGGTTAAAGTCATATCGCTATCAGCGGTATCAACCGATGGTATTAAAAAATCCCCGTTTTCACCCCACAGAGGCTCTAATGGCGGTAAGGATTGTGGATCCAACCGAATCAAGTCACGATGCCAAGGAGCCGGTGGTTCGGGTTTTGGAGTCAGCCAATTCAAACCATTACCCACCGGAGCCGGTGGATCGGGTTGTGGGTTCAACCTATTCAAACCATGACGCCAAGAAGCCGGTGGATCGGGTTGTGGGTTCAACCTATTCAAACCATGACCAATACCCCACGGAGAAACGGCTGCGCTCGCACACACAACAGGTGTGACTATACACGAAACCAAAGCTATACCAATTAATACCGCTAAAGCTCTCTTAACAAGTCTCAATTGCTCAAACCCCCTTCTCTGAAATGATTGTCGATTGGAATTACTGCAATTAATCTTTATAAATAATTTGCTGTTATTGTATTATATGTAAATAATACTATCCCATGCAAATCATCCCTCCAATATCAGGCCAAAAGCAGGCGATCGGGAATGGGGCCGCATGTTGTATCCTTGTTAAAACTGGTTATTAATTTTCTTAATAATACGAATTTTACTACTCAAAAATAGGATGCGAGAAGCAGGAGTCGAACCCTTTTTTGTTACGTAGGTGACGAGGATGTCTGCCATAAATCAGTGTTAGGTAACAGGGAGATATATTTCCCATGGGTCCGACACTCGGCTCATCGTCCACACACACTCGGAATTCGCCTTTTACTGTGGAATTATTGCATACCGTACATCCTGAAAACCGCCCTTCTCATAATACCCTTTTTACCCCGGGAAGAGCCCGGATCAGGTGAGCGAGCAGGAACGAGCATGTGATTGCCAGCGCGAGCACAAGGGCAAACTTGGCCAGTTGCGGAATAATGAAGCTTGCCAGTGCCATGGAAAGGAGTATGAGGACGACCGGATGGATGATATACACGGTATACGTGTCCCCGGCCATCGCATGGGTAACTGGCCCCTGCGAATTGAACTGCCGGGAAAAGATCCAGAGCAATGCGGTGATGATCATCACGCCCGCCATCTGCTCCCAGAACGCATAGAGCACTGCCTGCCAGTGAAGCCCTCCCATCAATGGCTCAAGCCCTACCGACGAATTCGTGATCAGGTAAATGAAGGCCGGCTGGATAGCGATGAGGAGCAGGGCAGCCACTGTACACAACTTCCCGACTCGGGATGGAATATCGTCAAACCAGTTGTTCCATGCTGCATAAATGCCGATAGTGAAGGCTGCGATATACTGCGGGAAGAACGGGAGCTGGAAACCGAACAGCCACATGGACCCGATGGGTAGGAAGATCCGGACAACTGCGGTGACAATTCCAAGGAGGCCCCCGAGTGCAAAGATGGAGCCGAATCCCGGGAATGCACACGGTTTCTTATCGTCGGGCTGGTCCGGACTGCGAAACCTGGTCCATAGCAGGTACGCGAAGGTTGCCACGAGCAGGAAGCAGACAAACCACATAGGCCCGAGCCCGGCGCCGGTGACCGGGTTTAAGAGGGTTATCCAGTTGTTGGGAAGTGATCCCGTATACAGCCTGAAGATAAGCAGGATCAGGGGATTGATGAAGAGGACCCAGACCAGGAGCGGGATGCCGAGCCTTACCAACCGGTCGCGGGTGAAGATGTCCCTTCCCTTGCGCATGAGCGACCCCGGGACAAAGTATGCCGAGATAAGGACAAAGAACCCCATGAAAAATGCCTGGTTCAGCGAATCGATCACTATCAGGATAAACGGTGCCCCGGCAGCGTTGCCCGGGTCGGTGAAGTACCAGGTGCCCGGGCCCCCGTAGGTGATCGAGCTGTGCGTCATGATTACAAGACAGATCAGGAGGATCCGGATATTATCGATGAAAAGAAGTCGCGGGCCTGTTTTCTTATCTCCGGATCGTGCGACAGTCATGAACATGAAGAGTTCAGATGTCCATGCTATTTATTCCTGATCCGGCAGGGAGGGGTCAAAACCCCCTGTTGTCTAAGCAGTTCTGCGAATTTTACTATCCACAGGCTTCTAAAGAGCCGGATTTTTAGTATCCCTAGTGTTTGCGGTCAATTAATATTATATATAAATATTATCCAATAGTACTTTATCTAAGTACGTACTATAAAAATAAAATGAAGAAGAAATATGTTGTTTCCCTGAGTAAAGAAGAGCGTATTGGCTTGGAACGCAGCA
>CAIKOD010000138.1 GCA_903828975.1 uncultured Methanomicrobiales archaeon
CTGCGTTCCAAGCCAATACGCTCTTCTTTACTCAGGGAAACAACATATTTCTTCTTCATTTTATTTTTATAGTACGTACTTAGATAAAGTACTATTGGATAATATTTATATATAATATTAATTGACCGCAAACACTAGTATGGAGTGCAGTCTCTATCCCAACCGGGGTTGCAAAAGCGGCGGGTCATGAGCCCCGGAAACCTTTGGTCAATGTGGGAATACCATTTATCCCCGAGATAGATGTGAGTGAATATCAACAGAGCGTGCTATGAGCCCCTTTGGCTCATAGATGACCATGAAAATGGTGGCCTTTCAGGAGGTCGCCTGGAGTTTTTCATACCAGCCGGAATATCCTATTTTTCTGAATATCCGGATGAAGCGTGGAAATTCCGGTATTGTTCCGTCAGTTACTATAGGGCCATAGCTAATTCCCGGATTATTGTACAGACAGGGTCATCTCCACAGCATATCGGGTGCACTATCATACTACAATGGTGATTGATTTTATATGTAATTCCCCTGTTGCTTGCAGCGGGATGCACCGATGCAGTTTGACGATTATTATTTTTGTCATGAAAACAGACATGATGCAAAAAGGCTACAAACATAAAAAATGAAAATGCCAGGGGGGATTATCATATTAAATTTTAGATCCAACAACGCAGGGGGTGTAAAAAAAATGGTTTTCAAAAATTTTCATTGCTTCGGTGCGAGGCTATCTGGCTTCATGCACGTTTTTTTGTGTTTCCTCCATATTTCAAATTGCTCTAAATACTACTATTATAAAATATATGAAAAGACCGGCCCCAATTTCCGGTCTGACGAGCGCAGAAGATGAAATACAGGTTTGCATCCCGCATGGAAAAGACTCCCAGGTCATTTATCAGGGAGATCCTAAAAGTTACACTGGACCCGGAGATCATATCGTTCGGAGGAGGGCTGCCCAATCCAGCGCTCTTCCCGGTAGAAGCGCTTGTTGAGGCTGCACGTGATGTGCTTACCGAAGATGGGATGTCAGCTCTCCAGTATTCCACAACTGAAGGGTACCTTCCACTCCGCGAATATATTGCGACCCGGTACCTGAAGCGGACTGGCCTGTCCCTCTCCCCTGAAAATATACTGATCACGAATGGTTCACAACAATGCCTCGATCTTATCGGGAAGGTGTTTATTAACAAGGAAGACCCGGTGGCGATTGAAAGACCGGGATACCTGGGGGCGATCCAGGCGTTTTCACTCTATGAGCCTGAATTCCACGATGTACCACTGCTTGAGGACGGCCCTGACACGGAAATTCTATCACAGGTCCTTGAAAGGTATTCACCAAAGTTGTTCTATGGTGTGCCAAATTTCCAGAACCCATCCGGTATCTCATACTCAGGGGAGAAACGGCACGAAGTTGCAGAAATTCTGTCAGAACATGACACCCTCTTTATCGAGGACGACGCATACGGGGAACTCAGGTTCAGGGGAGAAGATCTGCCGCTTGTCAGCAGTTATCTCCCAGGACAGGGGGTTGTCACCGGGTCATTCTCAAAAATTATTGCCCCCGGAATGAGAATGGGCTGGATTGCAGCACCTCCAGAGGTATCCGAACAGGTAGTGACTGCCAAGCAGGCTTCAGACCTTCATTCCAATTACCTGACCCAGCGGATTATCTACAAATTTCTGACCGATAATGATCTCGACCTCCATATACGGCATATCCGGGAGGTATACCGCCACCAGCGTGACATCATGGTAACAATGATTGAAGAGACATTTCCTCCTGATGTCACGATTACACGCCCTGATGGTGGGATGTTCCTCTGGGCCACGCTCCCCCCGGGCTTTTCAACGATGGACCTCTTTCATATTGCAATTAAGGAGAATGTTGCGTTTGTTCCCGGGGACCCGTTTTATACCAGTGACAACGGCTCAAATACGATGCGGCTGAATTATTCGAATTCTGATGAGGAACGGATTGTAGAAGGGATTACCCGGTTGTCTAAGGCAATCAGGATGATGCTTAAAAATTAGTTGTCACAAAACGGCTTAAAAAATACACACGGTCAGAAAAGCGCCGGATTGGGCAGGACCGTGCCTCATGTTTTTTGTTGTTGTTCTTATTATGGCTTTGTTGAAACCCTGCATACTAAAAAAAAGGGCAGATTCGGAGACAGGAGGGGGTTTCACCCCCTCCCTGTCCCACCCCTGATAAGATATTCATTGGCAGGGTTCAATCGGGACATTCAAGGAAATTTCAGATCATTCCTTATCGCAACCGGGGTCGCCAAAGCGGCGAGCCATGAGCCCCGGGAGCGTGACGAAATTTTGGAATTAACAATCCACAATATAGATTTGAGAGGACTTCTACAGAGCCGCTGTTATCAATTCTTCCCGGCCGGAGAAAACAGGTGGTTACGTGGTCCGGCCGGATCATGTTCCCACCGGGAGCCAGGTGAAAAGGTGCCGGACCGAGATCACTACTGTGCACCCGGGATCGGAAAACCCCTGGATAATGGTTCTTTATCGTGCAACAGGCTAGTGAGGGGGAGATCTCCCTGGGCCTGACACAGGTTATCCGGAATTTGTAACATGACTGCACGAAATGGAAAATAATCCTGGCCTTGCACCATGAATATTCCCTTTTCAGCCGCATTTACCTATGATTGCTTTCGCTGCCAGGTAACCGGTTGAAAACGCCGCCTGCAGGTTGTATCCCCCGGTATCCCCATCGATATCTATAATTTCCCCTGCAAAATACAGCCCGGGGACCAGCCTGGACTCCATCGTTTTCGGGTCAATTTCCTGTAGTGATACCCCGCCCCTCGTAACCATCGCCTCATTGAATCCGCCGATTTTACCGACCCTGATTGGAAATTCCAGGAGGTTCGCAATAAGCGTATTACGTTGTATTTTTGAAAGATGTGCACAGGTCAGGTCCTCCGGGATACCAGATAGTTGCAGTAACCCTGTCACGAGACGTTCCGGGACTTTGTACTGCAATACAATCGTCTTCACGTTAGAGACCGGGTGTGCTGCAATCTTTTCTGACAGGCCTTTTGCAAACACTTCTCCCTGGACGGGCCCGACAAATGATAACCTGATCGTATCACCGGGACGTATAAAACGCGAGTAATCAAGGATCCCCGGACCCGAGAGTCCCTGGTGCGTGAAAAGGAGGTCCCCGGTGTGGCTGCCTATTTTTTTCCCCAGTCTCCACAGGGAAAAGTGTAGTGAATCAAAAGAGATGCCGGCAAGGTCCGCAAACGGGTAACCGTCCACGATTACCGGTGCCAGCGCCGGAGATGTTTCTTCAATCGTGTGTCCGAGCGACGAAGCAAAACGGTACCCATCGCCGGTAGCGCCGGTCCCGGGATATGAAGTCCCTCCCGTGGCGATAACAAGCAACTTCCCGCAATATATGGTATTCCGTGTTTCAACAAAAAAACCGTCAGCCGATTGTCTAACATTGAGCACAGGTTCATTATAGTGCAGGGTCACGTTGTTGGTTGCACATTCCGTTTCCAGGGTATGGAGGACGTCTGTTGATTTCAGCGTTGCAGGGAAAACTTTACCTGCCTTTGTCGTTACCATTTCAAGTCCCCGTTCCTGGAAAAAAGAGATCAGGGCAGTATTGGGAAAATTCATCAGTGCAGGTTTCAGGAACGGACCTTTGTCGCCGTAGTGCGTCAAAAACTCCCTGACAGGTCCGTCATGAGTAATATTACACTGGCCTGAACCGGCAAGCAACAGTTTTTTTCCAGGGACCGGGTTCTTCTCAAAAATTACGATTTTTTTCCCTGCCGCACCGGCATTCGCTGCACAGAACAACCCGGCTGGTCCTGCACCGATAATTATTATTTGGGCGGTGATGCCTCGCATTTATCCTATCCTGTACCGCAGAAGTGCGGCTACGCCGCCGAGTGCTTCCAGTTGTTTTCCCGGCTCAAAACCGGTAGAAAAGACAATCACCCCGGCATCCGATCGTTCGGCCTGTTCCATCAGCGCTACTATACCTGGGTCCCGGATCAGTGTATCAACGACCAGTATCACTTCGATTGCTCCACAAGCCCCTGCGTTTTTCACCTCGGTACGACCATAAGCGACAGGTCCCCCCTTCGATATCCTTTTCAGGAACTCCCCCATCAGGTTTACTTCGCGGGCGAGCTGGAGGTCTCCTGCAAGCTTTTCAAGGGTACCAAGACCTATGACTTCCTGCACTGCCCCTGCACCGGTCCTCCTGGTCTCCACAACAACCGCCTTTGCAGCCTTTTCACTCTCCCGCGCCCGGAAAAACTTCATAAAATCTTCTTTAATAAACCCGGGTCCTGCAATAACGAGAGGCCCATTGACAGGATCAAGCTGGCCAAGGACCTTTTCAAAGAAGGAAGTCCTGCTGTTGACTTCCATACCTTTCCCGCTCCCCATTGTGATCGTGATCACCAGTTCGGGACCGAAATGCCGGATCCTGAAGAGTTCTGCTTCCCCTTCCTCGATGGTGAGGATATGGATCACATCGTATACGGATGCCTTCACCGCCCTGTCAATCCGTTCAAGATCGGATTTCCACCATTGCCGGATGACGAAAATTTCATAGCCTGTTTCGATATTAAGGGTATGGTGCGATCCCTGGTCCATTCCATGCTCTATAAGCCCGGTGACCCGGAGCCGGTTGGCATAGTGGTGGAATTCTACCTTCTCGACCCGGATTCCAAGCCTGACCGGTCTTTTTTCCGCTTTCTCCGGACGGATCTTATCGGTGGCGGTATCTCCTGTCCGGAGTGTGGTCGCAAATACAAGGTCTCCGGGGGCAATCAGGTGGCTTAAATGCCAGATATCATCAATATTTTCAGGGAAAAGCCTGATCTCGCCGTATGATTTCTGTAATTCACCAAATTCAGCTTTCATAACCGGTCAGGTACCTGTCTTTTCAATGGTGTTCTACGCCAGGTTCAACGATGTCAGAACCACCGGGTGGGACAAATGCTGCAACAGCCTCGGTATTCAGGACGGCTTTATAAGCCTTCCATTCGCCATCCGGTACCTTGTCGCGGAGGACCCGGAGCACTTTTTTTGCGGTATCGTTTGGTTCGAACGTGCCTGGTTTCAGTTCAACGAGGTATTTTGCCCTTGCCTGCACGGTTGTGACAGGTCCGCCGATAACGGCGACCTCCGGTTCACTCTGAAATCCAATTGCCGTGCCGAGGGGGACACTTTTTTCATAGTGACGTTCACCGCGGACAATAAAGGAACCCCGTGTCACATATTCCCCGGCTTCCGGTGTTTTACTCACCTGGTCAGGCCGAACCATGTAGACATCGGCACTGAAATGACCGCTCCGCCATGCCCCCGAGAACGAGGCTGCAAATTGTGCAACTTCGTCCATGCGTTCTGTTTTCCCCTTTACGATGACAATACTCGCTCCATGCACGTCGGCGTGGACAAAGGTATCGCCCCCTTCCATGTACTTCTTCACGAGCTCTTCGTTCTGGCCTGCATCCCGTCCTCCAAGGACAAGGACGCCATCGCTGGTATAAAACCAGCGGAACCGGTGGAACCATTTCTTTTTGAGTACCGGGGCCTGGTGCTTCAATATGGCCTGTTTTGGGAGCGGGCGGTCCATTGCTGCCTTCGCTCCGGCAATTTTCTTTTTAAACTTCTTTCCCTGCGCAAAATACCGCCCCAGGTTGACCTCGATATTTTCGTGGACATAAATTGTTACCGTCTCGCCTAAGTCCAGGTCTACGGATGCCTCTTCCGGGTGGACTGCCACAAATTTTTTGCCGGTGCCCGTTTTATTATTCTTAAGCACCGCTTCAATTTCCTGCCATGAATATTTTCTACTTGCTTCGTCGAGTGAACTGATGACTTCGGTGACCAGGGAATAGTTTTCGTAAATCGCGGCAACAATTTTTTCGAGTCGTTCAACCTTATTCCTGAACTTTTTTACTGATTCGAGCTGCTGTTTCCTGATGACTTCTTCCTTCGTGAGACGTTTCTTCTCTTTCTTCTCCCCTTTCGTTAATCTCACTTCAGGGGAATAAAAAGTATCAAGGGCCTCGTTGAACGTTGGGAACCGTCTTAGGTTCTCACTGTCGGTGGAAATGAACGGGGTGCAGGAATTACCCGAAATAACAGGATTAGGGTCACTTTCTGCCCTGTGAAGGAGTCCCAGCACGGCATTCCTGATAAGAAACGGGTCAACCAAAGCCGCGGGTGCATGCTTATCGATACCTGTTTCCCTGCAGATGTATTCGGCATAAGCCCCGCCCAGAAGGCACCCTACGGCGAGTGCCTTGACGATATCACGTTCATCTTCCATGAGAAACCTGGCAAAACCGGGCTCGTCAAACAGGGTCGGGTCAACGGGTAACTGGTATAGTACTCCCGGAATTACATCCCTGTCTTTGAACCGGTGGTGCCATAGTGGCTTGATAATAGTAAAATTTTCCTCGCAGAATACCACGTTTCCTGCGTCAAAGAGCTCCACCAGGACATGAAAGGTGGTGTCCGCCTTCCCGATGTCGAATATGATAATACGGGAGAGCCCCTGCTGCCGGATGTCGAGTATTTTACCCCCGGTAAGGTGTTTCCTGAGTAGCATGGGGAATTGTGGTGGAATTTTCGGGGTATCCGGGAACGAATTAACCAGGTGAAGGCGCTTTCCCGGCTCTATAATGAGCTGGTATTTTTTATGCTCCTCTCCATTCAGACGGACCCCCAGGGTCTTACCATCAAACTGGTATACCTTGTTGATCCAGAGTGGCAGAAGAGCTTTGAGCTCCGTGGCTATTGCCCTTACATCAATGCCGCTCATCCCTGCGCTTGTGGCCATAACACTACCTGGTTGCTATTTGTTCTCTACCTGGGCCTGTCATTACCTGGATGGGCTCGAACCGGGAGCCGTTTCCAGTCCTGCCTGTACCGGCAGTCTCTGCTACTGTTGACCTTTCTCTTGCATTCAGGTTTTATATATATCTCATCTGTTCCTATGATTAAAATTGCCTGAACTAAAGGTATTCTCACGAGGATATTTATTGCATTTCATGCATTGAGCGTGTCCTGCAGCAGGCCCATGAAAGACCGTACCGGGTAGATTACTATTATAACTACCCCTGTCCAATAATTATGAGAAATCAGCAGGTAAACGACACCGTTTACTGCGACAATCCATGTGTATAATTGTGAAACCCGCATGGTACCAGGCAACCAGGCAACAATGATACCTGTTTCACCGTGCTTCACTCAATAAGAAAGAACCTGATGGTGCCGTAATGACCGATGAAACAGCGATAGAAGAGCAGGAAATACCAAAGAAAAAGCTCACTGCATTGGAAAAGCAGGAGCAGCACATCAGCCGCATTAAAAAGACGGCCATCGCCTGTTTTCTCGGGATTATCACGGGGGTTATCTCGTTTATAATCGTTCCTCCGACAAGCGTTAGCGGGTTTAATAATTACACCATGCTTGCCTTGTTCCTGATGCTTGCCGGTGTGGTCGTACAGCGTCATATTTTCATTCTCATGAAACTCAATTCTCCGAAAATGGGCAATAAAGACTGGTTATACCAGGGGTTCATGACGTTTGCCTTCTGGTTCATATCCTGGAGTATCCTGTTATCCACGGTGTCAAAGGTGAGTTAGGCAATGCGCATTGCCGTAGTCCACCGTGACCGGTGTCACTCGAGAAAATGTGGTACCGAATGTATCAGCTACTGTCCCCGTGTAAGGACCGGTGATGAGACCGTTGTTATCGGTGAGGACGGAAAAGCAGTCATTTCCGAAGAACTCTGCGTCGGTTGCGGTATCTGTATTAAAAAGTGCCCGTTTGATGCGATTGATATTGTAAGCCTGCCGGAAGAGCTTGAGCACCCGACGCACCGGTACGGGGCGAATGGTTTTTCACTTTACGGGCTTCCCCTTCCTGTCCAGGGAAAGGTTACCGGGATCCTCGGAGCAAACGGGATTGGAAAAAGTACTGCGATCAAGGTACTTTCCGGCCAGTTACGCCCGAACCTCGGCGAAACTGAGCGGGAATCCCTCTGGGAAGAGGTCCTGAGAAAATATGCCGGGACTGAATTTTTCGAATACCTGCAGAAAGTCTCGAAAGGCGCACTCAAGGTAGCTGTAAAGCCACAATATATCGACTATATCCCGAAGATCTTCAAAGGGACTGTCGCGGACCTTCTCAGAAAAACAGATGAGCGGGGGATTCTTGATGCGTATATCGATTCCCTCTCGCTTCGGGCAATCCTGGACCACGATATCTCTACGCTTTCCGGAGGTGAACTCCAGCGGGTAGCAGCGGCAGCATGTCTTGCACGCGAGGCTGAATTCTACTTCCTTGATGAAATTACGCCGTTCCTCGATATTCACCAGCGGATGGCCGTGGCAAAACTCATCAGGGACCTTGCAACGATCCGCCCGATTATGATTGTCGAACACGACCTCGCAATCCTTGACATGCTGGCAGACACTGTGCATATAGCATACGGGAAACCGGCAGTGTTCGGGATCATCACCCAGCCCAAGGGAGTAAGGGTCGGGATTAATCAGTACCTAGCCGGGTACCTCAACGAAGAGAACGTCCGTTTCCGGGACACACAGGTAATTTTCGAAAAGAGGGCACATACCAAGGAATCTGAGCGGGAGACGCTCCTCCAGATACCGGTGATGACCAAGACCTACGAGACGTTCTCCCTCCACGTATCAGAGGGGGAGATCAAGGCCGGCGAAGTCCTCGGGGTTGTCGGTGCGAACGGGATAGGGAAAAGTACGCTTGCGAAACTGCTCGCCGGTGTTGAATCCCCTGATAGTGGTCAGATGGACTCAAAACTCCGGGTCTCTTATAAGCCGCAATATATCAAGGCTGATGTCTCTGATACTGTTGAGTTTTATCTCCGGAACATCACGAAAAAGTTTGACTCGGGTGTCTATCAGCACGAGATCCTTGAACCACTGTCCATCGGGCCGATCCTCCAGTCACCAGTCAATACCCTTTCCGGTGGGGAGCTCCAGCGGGTCGCGATCGCCGCATGCCTTTCGAGGGACGCCGATCTTTACATCCTTGATGAACCAAGTGCTCACCTTGACGTTGAGCAGCGGGTAAAAATCACCCGCATGTTCAAGCGACACGTAGACGGAAAAGAGGCCGCAATTCTTGTAATCGACCATGATATCTACTTAATTGACATGATCAGCGAACGTATCCTCGTTTTTGAGGGGGAACCGGGTGTATCAGGTGAAGCATTCGGACCGTTTGATATGCGTACCGGGATGAACCGGTTCCTGTCTGAACTCGGGGTCACCTTCAGGCGGGACCAGAGCGGCCGGCCACGGATCAACAAGCCTGAATCATTCCTTGATCGGGAGCAGCGGGCGAACGGTGAATATTATTATTACACGGATGATGCAGTGTAGTATACTAATAATTTCATCCTATATCCATGCAGGTAATAAGCCTTATACTGAGTTTATCTGTCTTTTTAACAACCCAATAATAGTATGGTAAAATTAATCGCCCCATTATGCCCCCATCCAAAATGCAATGAAAGGATGGCAGGTGGGTATATAAGAAAAGGTAAGGTGTATGCACCTTCACACCGAATATATCCTGTCTGGCAGATGGTCCGGGTTGATCAGGATGAATGATTTTTTTTCTCTATTTTAAGGACCCCATGCATAATCGTCAGAATAAATTCATCAAACTTAAGTATTTGTTCAGATAATCTCTCACTATCATTTGAGGTGAAAAAACTATGTCAACGTATAAAATTAAAAGCTTGAATGTTATGAGTGTCGCAAAAATTGGTGCGATTTTTGGTTTAATTTTTGGTCTGATTTGGGGAATCATTATGGCTCTCGTAGTCGGGGGTCTGGGTGTTATCGCCAAGGAAGTAATCCCTATGGCAGGACTAGGTGCGGTTGCAATTCTCATAATCGCAATAATTGGGGGTGCAATTTGGGGATTCATCGGTGGAGCGATCTATTCATTTGTCTATAACATCGCTGCAGGTTTTATCGGTCCGATAGAAGCGGATCTCGAGGTTTGATTACACTCTACTCTTTTCCCTTTTTCAGGACAACTAACCCAATGGTAAGGGCTATCTATTTCCTGAATACATTCAGATATAGTACTCTAATCGGGGGTGAAATCTTCAGATTGTGATAATCCTTTTGTGAGGTTCGTCTTTGTTTCGGACATATGTCCGGCCTGCATGAGAGAACCATAAACAAAGGTTTGCACCTATCGGATGTTAGTGTCCGGGTGACAGTCATTCCGGCCAGAACTGGATGAATGAGATAAAAGATATCCAATAGGAAAATGGTTTTCGTAAGATCTGTTGAATAATCCTGAGATTAATACGATAGTATCAGAATATTTCCTGGTCTTGTTGAAATTCTACACGAATAAAAAAAATAACATAACTGCTCATACAGGAGGGGGTTTCACCCCCTCCCTGTCCCACCCCCATTAAGATATTCTTGGGTAGGGTTCTTCCTTTTTACAGCTTTATATACACAAAACCGGGATTGCCTCCGATAACTCGTTGTTTTAATAATAATCCAGGGTCAGACCAGAATACGGAATTACTATTGGCAGAGACGAATTTATGGACTGTCCCCTGGAATAGTTACCGAAAAAAAGACAGGGGAAATCCCTGTCATCAGGAAAAGAAACCTATCGACGTTTCCTGGTATAGTCGGTCCAGGACAGAATACTGAGTACTGCAATGATGGATACGGCAAGGAACACTACTGATAGTGGTCCTGCACCCGCCTTTTTTGTGGTGGGGACTGTTGTAACCGCTGGCAATGTAGTAGCACCAGGAGTTACAATAACAGTAGTTGACGGGGTAGTCTGGGGAGCATCGATATTGGCATTGATAGAAGATCTGGAGTCGTTAGCTGCCGGGATAGCGACCGCTGTACTTTTAATCGTTATACCTGGTATACCACTAATACCTGTTCCTGAAGATGACGATAGATATCCGCCTCCGCCACCACTGCTACCACCTGACGAGCTTCCTGATGATGAATATGTTGTCAACGTTGTAACTGACGTATCGAAAGCCTTATTGTTTGCCATCAGATCAAGTTTTTCAGAGTTTCCGCTCTTGAAAGGAACAATCTGGAATGCCTGAACCCCACCGACGAAGAATGTGACGCTGGTATTCCCGGCATTTACTTCCTCTTCCGTTGAGGATACCATAAGTCTCAGTTCATAATTGCCCGGACCACCATACACGCCGTCGACCATTGTCGTTAACTCTCCCCGTGATTCTCCGTTTATCTTTGCGACGATAACTGTGCCAGCGGGTGCCGGATTGCCGTTCAGGTACACAGACCCATAAAACTCATCAGGAAGTACCGGTGCTGCTGCAACCGTGCTGATCAGAACAATTGCAGTTAATGCGAGAATACATAGTATCCTTCTCATAGTATCACATCAAATTTTCTCGGGCAGAATTACACCCGATTACTCTATTCTTAAGATTTCCTTCTGTTAATATAAAAAAGAATCGAAAAAATTGGTTATTTCAGATCGAGCCAGTCGGGCGGCTCATCCGATGACTCCACAGCTCCTTCATCTCCTGCATCTTCATCAGTCTGTTGTTTTCTTCTGCGGAGTATGATAATCACCATTATTACCGCGACGATGATAATGACCACGACAAACAGCATCAGGAGTGTCATCATATTAAATGGCAGGAACGGAATAATCCCTGCAGCCTTGGTCGGTGTCGGCGTCGGTGTTGGTGGAACTGTTGTCGGCACCGGTGTTGGTGGGTTAATGGTGAACAACCCGAAGATCGTTGTGTGCGTGATTTTCGCACTTACTGTCCTGATGGACGGGTTGACGGTCGTCTGGAGGTCTTCCCACTGGGATGTCGCCGTGTTGTACCACTTGATTGAAAGGTCCTGGTTTGCAAGTGCATTCCAGTCATTCTCCGACAGCGTAAAGCTTATCGTTACGTATGGGTCAAATGTGGCGCCGCTTGGTTCGACATCATAGGCTATCCCGGTGAAACTATAGGTAGCTCCTGCCGGCACGGGTGGGACCGAAGATCCCTCGACCCTCGTGATGGTGAGGTTTGATAGTGCCGCACCGCTGGACGAGGTCATGTTCGTACCCGGGCTTGCTGTTATCAGTGCAATACCGTCACCGGACCCGATAGTGATCGAGGTTGCCGTGACTGGTGGAATTGTTACGGTAGGGGTTGGTGTCTTGGTTACGACTTCCCCGCCACCGCCGCCACCGCCGCCGCCGCTATAGCCCCCACCGCCGCCTCCTCCACCGCCACCGTTGCTGTTGAAGAGGAAGATGTAGTTGGTTTTCGTCAGGGTGTTGGTACCATAGTTGTTAGTAACGGTCAGCGTAACGGTATACTGGCCGTTCGCGTAGTAGATATTTCTTGGGTTCCGTGCGGTTGAGAAATGGTTGTCGCCGAAGCTCCAGTTCCAGGATGTCGGGTCGCCGATTGACTGGTCGGTGAAATCCACGGTAAGTGGAGGCGGTCCCTGGGTCGGGACTGCAGTGAACGCGGCAGTAGGCAGGAATGAGGACTTCAGGTCCAGGTGTCTTACTCCCATACTCTGGAACGGAACGCTTTGCTGCCAGCCGTTCGGTGCATCTACATTGTAACACATTGCCGGGTTGCCATTGATCGTGAAGGTAATCGGGCTGCCTTCAGGGATGGTCCCTTGAACCATAAGTTTCGGTTCAGTGTAGTTCGTCGAACCGTACTGCCCGGGGACTGTCACAAAGAAGGGATTTCCGGTAATTCCGCTTAGAACACCCGGACCATATGCCTGGATCATTGTGCCATAAATTGCCGGCTGGTTGTCAGAGGTTGTAACCATACCGTAGAAATTTTGGGGAAGTGACGGCACTTCGGAAGGATCTTTTGGTTGATCATTCGTTGGTACCGGTGTCGTAGTTGATGTGGGGATTGGAGTTGATGTGGGGATTGGTGTCTGTGTTCCACCGGAACCAACGGTCAACGGAAGATTTACTGTGGGCCCCCCTGCCACGAAAATGGCCTGCTGGTCGGTTTTTACATTGTTTACATAAAATGTAACAACATTAGATACTGACAAATCCTCTGGCGTCGGGGAGACTAAAAGCCTTGTGCCACCGGATTCGCCGTAATAACCCGCAACATCAGTTGTTATTGAGCCACTGTCAACTCCGTTCACATATGCCCTGACTACACTGTTTACCGGAGCCGGGATTCCTCCGCCTACGGTCACCGTCCCATAGAATTGCTGAGGTAAAACTGGTGGCGAGCCTGCTGAAACGGTCGCTATTCCGAACAGAGCAACAAAGAACAAACAAAAAATAAATTTATGGGTTATTCGGAATTTCGGGTCCATCTTATGCACCAATCGCTGCAAGGTTCCCCGGGGTCATCATGTAGAGCCAGTAACCCTTTGTCGGGGACAGCACTGTCAAATCTGAGGGGTTATCGTTGAAGATTGTCGGGTCATATTTCTGGGTGACTGCATTGAACCCCATTGATGTTGTCCAGTTTGGTTTGACCGAGAGGTACGTGTTATGTGCTGACTGCTGGGTTACCCCGGTGAAACCGATGCTGTTCCATCCTGCCGGCAGGTTCCTTGTTGGCGGGGTAATCAGGTTTGTGTCAAAGTTCAGGTTGACGACCGTGTTTGAGACCGAGTAGATCCATATACCGTATAGTGGTCTGATCGGTGTGGTCGAGATAACCGGTACCCACTGTGGTGGGCTCATTGCACCATCCCATATATATGCCGAGTGTCCTCCCATGTCCACGTTGGCGAATATCGCACCGGTGTTGTATCCTGATGCAAGAGTCTTTGGTGTTGAAACAAAGTTCCAGCCTGGGTTGAGTGTGATCTTGCTGGGATCAACCGGTGGTGGTGTGGGTGAGGACGTGACCGTGATGCAATTCGTGACAGGTAATGTGTCTGTCTGTTCTAAATTTCTCGCCGTAAGCGTCACTGTATAAGATCCCGCCTCTGTATAGGTATGAGTCGGGTTCTGGTCGATTGCAAAGCCCCCGTCACCAAAGTTCCATGTCCATTGGGTTGGTGAACCTGTGGTCTTATCGGTAAATTGCACCGTAAACGGTTTTAAACCTGTTACATATTGAGGGGCAAAATCCGCTTCGAGAAGTGTTCCTCCCACATGGATATATTTATCCTTGGTAATTGAATCACTTGCAGTTAATTGATTGACGATTTTCGAGACAGTGAGGGTGACCGAATAATCTTTTTCCACCTTGTATTCATGTGCCGGGTTTTGATCAGTTGAGGTTGAACCGTCACCAAAATCCCAAGCCCATGATGTTGGTAACCCAGTTGACTGGTCCTGGAACTGCACAACCAACGGTTTACTTCCGGAAGTTGGATATCCAATAAATGCTGCAGTTGGGGCATTTGCATCTTTAACACTGAAATTCAAATTTATTATCTTATCATCGATGCTCGGGTTGAATGGCGGGAATGTTTGGATTAATGCATCATACCCTGCTTTTTCAAGCTTCGCATCTGCTCCCGCGATAATAAACTCTTTGCTCCATTTGATAGGACTCGATGATACTACGTATTTCTCATTAGGTTCATTGATGAGTGTTGAAGGAGGTGAATAGGGTGCAATCCCATTGAAATCTCCCTCAACAATTATATCGAACTGGTGGTTGTACATCGGGTGCTGCAGGACCACATAGTACTTTCCTGCAGGTAGGGTATTCAGATTGAGTCCGTATTTTGGATCTGCCAGATTGATCGTGAAGTCACCACAACAGTCCTGGATATACGTGTGAATATAATGGACATCTCCCATCTTTTTGTCACCGAATATCCACATTGAAACCTGGTGTAAAGAATTTCCTGTCGTCTTACCCTTAATTATTAATGAGGGGACTGTGCAGCAGTCCCTGACAACAGGATCACCGGTAATCGTTGCTTCAATAGTGGGTGCGTTCAACGTAATTTTAGAAGTTGTCCTTGCAGTACAGGGATTTTTATCACAAGCATCGACGGGTTTACTTGTTGCATAGATAGTATACTCGCCTGTCGTGATGGGTAATTTTGATGTGTCCCAACCTCCTTCATCGGGGTTGTATTCCCAAGTTCTTCCAGAATTCATTACCTGGACAAGAGTATAGGAGCCACTATTAAGGGGTACGGTCGGACTTGTAAGGTTCGCTCCGCATTGTGGCTGGCATGGTCCGGTCAGGTACAGGTACGTTGTATAGCTGTCAGTGTTAGTTCCCGAGATTTTTACTTTATCTCCAAGTATGGCGGTACTATTCATTACGATGGTGACTTCTCCCTGATTTACTGTAAATGTTGTATCATCATATTTTTGAAGACCATCAAGTCCAAGACCCTGGACATGCATGTCAAACGTTTTAATTGCTGTTGCCGTGGTTGTTTCAAACTGGACCCAAGCGTCTCCCTCAATATCAGTAGTAACAAGGGCATAATACCTTATTCCCGCATCCGGGATTTTTGGTACTGTACCCCGGATTGTTGTGTTAGGCAAGCAACCTGCAGGGAACATCAACGTATTTCCAATTGCGTAAGGCCCGGATACAGGATCAAACTGGACATTTTTCTGCCCAGGGGATATCATTGGAGGCTGGTCACAATCGTTTCCGCTCATTGGACTGCATTCATTTGTTTTCACCCAGAGATAGTACTGGGCATTTGGACGTCCATGGATAGTAGCAACTAAATTATTTGATCTTGTTACTGATTGATTTGTTGTAACCGTCACTGTTTCCGGTACTAAATTTACCGATTTCGAGACAGATATGGTTTTTCCGACAATTGGATAGGTCTGATTCATATTGTTTGCTGTTGCTGTGGCCCATGCTGAGTAATATCCAGTTGGATATTGGTAAAATCCTCTTGAATCTTTGGCATTCGTAAACCAATAATGAATGAAGTCAAGCTGATTTGTCCAGAAATATGTCGGTTGCTGATACTGTAATTTTAATAAAGACTTTGTATTCGGTGTAACAGTTGGGGATAGGAATAATTCGTTATATAAAATATTGTTTGGATTTTGGACTGAAATAGACATGAAAGAATCTGTTACAGGATCAACACCCGCTCTTTGGGTGATAGGGAATAAATTGCTTACAATACGGAAATTTAGGAGTGTACCGAGATATCTAGTATCACCAGTACCTATTGGTCCTGATGGATCATAAAACTGGATAGATAGTTGAGGGTCTTGAACAACAAAAGCTACTGCACCAGCGGGAGAATTATTGTTCCATCGATACCAGGGTCCAGTCATTAATAGCGTTGGATCGAGAGGATTAGCGAAACTCGATGGGTTAACATCGAATTTATTTGGATCATCAATCGATAAAATTTGTGTTGGTGAATCTTTTGAAGGGTCTTTTCCCCCAAACCATGCGATCTTAGTTGCACCTGCCATCGCAGCTACTACATTTAGACCCTGTTCTCCAATAAACAGCGTCCCACCAGGCTGAATTATCGTGATTGGTTTTGCGGCTGCAGGAGATACCGTAAACCCGGATGGAAGTGTTCCAAACTGGCCATCAGGATTTGTTACTGTTACGTCCCAGTAACCAGGTGTTGCAGCCCCCGGGATCGGGATAGTACATGTAATCTTTGTTGTGGACACAACATTAACATTGGTTGCAGTAATGAGATTCCCACCCGATACCAACGTAACTGCGGTAGGAATTATCGATCCAGGTACAAAATTAGTACCTGCAAGATTGGTAATGATAACCGTCGTTCCTACAACCCCTGAGCTTGGTGTGACAGCTGTCACCGTAGGATTTGTGGGAACAACCCCAAAGGCATGAAGATTTAATGTTACTAACTGATTCCCTATAAATGTCGCAGTTTCTTGGGCTGGTAGACCGCCAACTTCAAAGGTAATTGTTGATCCTACATCGGTGTCCTGGCCGCTGACGAGGAGCTTGTTAAAGTCAGTATCACCATATTTTCCAAGTTCAGATGTCGTTACGGTACCGACTACATTTGCTCCAATTTTCGCTACAATAACGGTCCCGGGATTTGCCTGGGCTCCGTTAACATACACATTTCCTGAAAACTGATCGGGGAGTAATGGTGTTGATGCTCCAGCTATACCGATAAAAATAATCAGGAAAAGGATTGAAGAGATAAGAATTTTCTTCATCATTTTTCATGACCTCCTTTTATGCGAGACCCTGTAATGTCCCATTGTTGTTCATTAATATCCAATACCCATGAGTTGGTTTCATCAGCCTGTTCGGACTGAATGCTGGATCTGTGCTTGTCCGGATAATGGCAACATCAGGGTTACTGCCATCGTAGTACCCGATAACTCTATCCCAACTTGTTCCGAGAGAACTCAGGAA
This sequence comes from uncultured Methanomicrobiales archaeon, assembly GCA_903828975.1. Lineage (GTDB taxonomy): Archaea > Halobacteriota > Methanomicrobia > Methanomicrobiales > Methanospirillaceae > CAIKOD01. Next base: position 17,360 of record CAIKOD010000138.1, read on the forward strand.
ATCGCTAGCCGATGCCTGTGTTGTCCCGGAGAAACCAATTGCGTTCCATCCTGTTTTGAGCGCCTTGTTTTGTGGGAAAATATCACCTGTAAAAGCAAGGTGGATCTGCACCGGTGTAGCGGCATTTGACCAGATCCAATAGCCATCAAGCGGTTTTATTTCAACGCCCGGACCCATCGATTGCCATAACCCCGTTGTTGTATTATAGAGAAGAATGGAATGACCTGCGAGTTGAACATTTCCAAAGACCTGCTGGAAGGTATTATTACCTGTTGCAAGTTTCTTTGGTGATGAAACAAAATTCCACCCGTTATAGAGAGTTATTATGTCAGGCGAAACTGGAATCGGTGCTGTGGCTGTGATATAATTCCATTTGATTGCAGGGATACTCCATCCCCCATCGTTGAAAGCCTGTAAAGTAACAGAGTAAACTCCCTGGTTACTGTAAATATGGACTGGATTCGTTTTAGTAGTGTATGTTGAGAATGACCCATCACCGAAGTTCCATTGCCAGTTAGTAATTGCTTGTCCGGAAGAGTTATCTGTAAATGTTACACTTAAAGGCGCGTTCCCGTTTGTTGGATAGGCACTGAAATCAGCGACAGGTGGTGTATGACGGATATAAATTATTCCTTCGTAAATCTTAGTGTTTATTCCAAGGGAATTGCTCACTGTGAGAGTTGGTGTATAATTGCCTGCTTTAGTGTAGGTATGCTTTGGACTTGTAAGGGTTGAAGTTTTCTGGGATGTTGGTGCATAGGGATCATTAAAGTCCCAGTACCATGACTTCGGTCCACCTGTTGATGTATCTATAAATTGTAACTCAACCGGTTCGATCCAGCTGGAAGGAGGAACTACTACGAATGATGCGACAACGGGTGATGGTGCATTAACAACAATTGGATGCGATTCGCTTGTTGAACCCCCTGCGTTAGTCACAATAAGTGTTGCTGTCTTCGGGACAGTACTTGATGTAGTATACAGATGTGTTGGGTTCCGTTCCGCGGAAGATAAACCATCACCAAAACTCCAATACCAGGATGTTGGTTCACCAGTCGATTGGTCAACAAATGAAACTAATAGCGGTACTGTACCCGATGGTGGAACAGCTGTAAAAGCCGCAGTGGGAGGTGCAATCGGACCAACATGAACATCATGAGTTACTTCAGATGACCCGGCAGCATTATTAATTGTTAGTTTAACATGGTAAGTTCCCAGATTTTCAAATGTATAATCTGGGTTCTGCTGTTCTGAAGTATACCCCTGATCGTCGAAGTCCCAAGTGTATGTCATAGGTGGGGACCCAGTAGATTGATCGATAAAGTGAATGGTAAGTGGGACAGCTCCGGAATTTTTATCCATGGTGAATCCTGCTGTAGGTAATGGAGTGCCACTTGGGGTGATATAGGCTGTTTTTGTAATAACCTCAGTCCCACCCGGACTTGTCACGGTCAGCTTCACATCATAGGTCCCTGCAGTCTGGTAGACATGGGTTGGGTTCTGGAGGTTGCTATGGGTTGTACTGTCACCAAAGTTCCAGTCCCAGACCGTAACTGCATACTGTCCGGAATTCGGTGTTGACTGGTCATTAAAGAAAACCGTGAGCGGGAATGTTCCGGTAACTGGCGTACCGGTGAAGTCAGGCACCGGTGGGGCTATACCGACCATGATATAACCGGTCTTCGTTGTTGTGTTGCTCCAGCCTGCATTTGATGCAGTTAGCGATACGGAATAGATACCATTACTCTGATAAATGTGGGTCGGATTCTGGGTGGCGTCGGTAGTTCCGTCACCGAAGTCCCAGAGCCAGTTGTTACCTGCCTGACTTCCGACCGTTCCTGCAAAATTCACTGTTAACGGGGCATCACCACTGGTCGGACTTGCTGTAAAGCCAACTACCAGGGGGTTCATAAGTGGGAAGTTATCGACATTCCCAGGCCCGATGACAAATGCATTGTCACAGAAACCGTTGCCTTTCGTGTCAGGATTTATCTGTGACCATCCCTGGCCGTTTGGTTGTGCCCAGTAGTTACCACCTTTATATGGCCCACCGACGAGGTTTGGACCTGGGTCCTGCAGGACGTTCCAGGTGTTCGGATTGTTGCTAAGTTGTCCGAAACCGGCATTTAACGAGTTATTGAATATGTTGTTGTAGATGACGTTGTATGCCGATCCGTCGAGCTTGATTCCAAGGATGCCATTTGCACGGATAATATTGTCCGTGAGTGTATTCAGGTTGGAATGGTAGAGATGGACACCCCATTGGCCATTGTCATAAATGTCGTTTCCTTCAAGCCGGTTTTCAATCAATGGTTCAAAATTATCAGTACCGTTCAGATAAACACCTGAAATTTCGTGGCCATATATTTCATTGTTTCTTAAAATATTATTATCACTTGATATATACTGTAAATTTTCATTTATCACTGTTGCAAGTTGAATCCCGTATTTATGGTTATTCCGGACAGTGTTACTATCCAGGGTATTTCCTTTGCTTCCATGGAGCAATATACCCATGACTCCGTTTCCTTCAACAAGGTTACCTTCTGATAAGGCTCCGTTATCCTGGTGAAGTTCAATTCCTATACCAGTATTGTCGAATGCATGGTTGTAATTGACATGAGTTGTACCCGAATCGGAATCAACGTATATACCCCATCCATATGCCGTATCTCCTACATTATGCCCGTTTTCCCAAACGTTGTTATATTGCACAATGTTAGGTTCTCCCTGACTTACCGGGTATACGGTAATACCGGAAATATGATTTCTGGCGGCATCATTATAGAGAATACGGTTACCTGGGCTTTCATAAAGAATAATACCATCACCGAACGCATCAGGACCTGATGTTGAAATGTTGATGTTCTCATTTGCGGTATTCTGCTGGATGGTATTATCATAGGAAGTTCTCAGGAGGACCCCTGCATTGATATTGTTATTGGCGGAATTCAGTTGAACGATGTTACTGTTCGAACCAGCCAGGAAAATACCTGCATCACCATTATTATTGGCGATATTATTGTTGATGATATTATAATCAGAGGAACTGGCCATAATCCCGAAATAACGGGTATTGGACGCTTCATTATTGAGGACGCTGACCATGGTGGTCGCATCGAGCACGATACCCATATCGTTGTTATTAACATTGTTATTATCAATACGGCCTCCCATTTCAGGGACTGCAAACTGGTTTACCCCGTAATAATAAATACCATAGTTAAAACCATCAACTTTGGTATTTATGACCGAGACTCTCTCCAGTCCTGAATCAACGTAAATACCAACCTGATCGTCTCGATCCGCATCGAATTTTCCACTGATGGTATAGCCATTCCCGTCAAATATTACATCAGATGCGAGAATTTTGATACACGGCTCATAGAAATCTGTACCATTCTGCCATCTTACCCCTTCATAATTCGTAATGTCGTTGACAAGCTGATATTCCCCTGCCTCCTCGATCACCATGGGTGAACCTACATGGACAATTGCCATTGCTCCGACTGGGAGGAGTGCAATGACAAGTGCGAAGACAATGAGTAATTTCAATCCTTGTCGACCGTTTGAGTTAAAAGGTTTTGTTGTCATTTTTTGCCTCCTACCTCACCACGATTAACCGGGGTTTGGTCACCGTAAATGTATCACGGGAATCAGTAACATTCAGGCGAACCGTGTAGATATCAGCACTCTGGAATGTCTGTGTAAGTTCAGGCGAGGGCGAGGGGCCTTGTTTAATGTAGTGACCCACAGGATCATATGCTCCAATAAATTCCCAGGTGTAGGTTGTGGATGCGTCTGATCTGAATAATGGTTTGATTACAGACCTTGTGGAATATGCAATAAATTTGACTGACCCACCAGGAGAAATACCGTACTTGCTAGCCCTGAAGTATGTGTTTCCATTAATTCCACTTCTTAAAAGGTACAGGTTACCTGAGTCACTGGATACGGTGGTTGTTGTACTATTAGATAGACCATTTTTCGTAACTGTGAGTGTTACGGTAAACATTCCCGGGGCAAATCCATGCGTTGTGGTGCTACCCGTTGCGGTGGATCCATCTCCAAAATTCCAAGACCATGTGCCGACAGGCGTGTTGGTAAGATTCCCTTTTGATCCGGTACCATCGAAAGCTACGGGTCGCCCTTCAACGATGTTTGGGGGGGTTGCTGTGAAAATTGCTACCGGGTAGACAGGAAGAGTTCTTGTAGTAGTATCAGTTGTTCCATCGTTTCCGTTCACCGTTAACCTGATTGTGTAGGTATTTGCTGTGTCAAATGTTTTGTTGAATACTGCTGCCGGAGCTGTCCATGTCTGGTTCCATTGTTCAAAACCCCAGATATAATGTAATGTGGGTCCGCCAGTCGATTTAGATGCATTAAACTGGAATGAAGTCGTGCCTGCAAATCCGGTAGACGGGATGATACTAAAATCTGCCTTTGGATTGACAATAATAGTCATATTTGCAGATTTATTAGAGAGGGAATCTTTTGTTGAGGTCAGGTTGACTATATAGATACCACTCCGGAAGAAGGTATACTGATTGTTCTGGGATGTTGAAGTGTTACCATCGCCAAAATTCCACAACCATACATCAGGTGCTCCCAATGATGTATCCGTAAACTGGACAGATAAGGGAGCATATCCTGTTGTCGGAGTTGCAGTAAACTGGGCAAGCGGGGAAACGTCAACAAATTTTGCTGTCGTTGTAGAACATGGATCAGTCACATTGCATACTCTAAGGGTAACTGGAATATGCCCCGCTGTTTGGAACAAATGCGATGCATTCGGTACAGTTGCTGATGAACCATCGTTGAAGTCCCATGTCCAATTAACAAACGGACCTCCGGTTGAAGTATCAGTGAACTGAACACTTAATGGAACAGTCCCTGATGTCGGAGAGAACGTGAAACTGGCACTTGGTGCTGCAGTTACATAACTGGCAGAACCAAACAGCAATAATACGATAAAAAGCACGAAAGCTAATTTCATTCGTTTCGTACTCTTGATTTCATCAAATGTCTTCATAACTTCGCCACCTTGATCAAGTTGCTGGTTTTCTGATGAAATTGGGATAGATTTATATGCCAACGAAATATGCATTTATGCATTCCATCGACTAAATCATACCCTCAGTCATCCTGAATTCCCAATTGAATATAAATGACCTTGTATCTTTCATCTATATAAACATATTGGTTATTTTTGCGAGTTTAGGCTTGCACAATGACTGAATAGGTGAACTGGGGATGATATGCAGGCTACACTTGAGGATATAAATCTAGTGATTGTATCCTTAAAAACCTTCAATTTACAGAGATATAAGAGTAAAAACTAATAATTAGCCGGTTTTATCCATTTCAAATTTTGGATGAGGTTCGATGACATTTCGTATGGCCATGTTTTCAGCAGGAAAATAAAATTCTAATTTAAAATGGATAGAATCTTGAAATTCCTGAAATTAATGGATATTTCTGGCATTGTTAAAATATATATCCGTAATATCGACGCATTTTGCGCGCTTTAGTGGGTTTTATGACTTTTTTTGTACCTGGAAGACGTTTTAGTCTGATTTTAAACTATTTTAATCGGTTTGAAAAAATGGACTTTAAATTGGTTGGATATTTTTACATCTGTCAGGGCTTGGCATCCGATATAGGTCTATTAGTGGGAGCTGTGTGGATACCAGGTTCCACTGCCCCAAAAATTAATTCCACCCCATATCAACCCCTTTATCGCAAAAATAAGCCGGTTTCTCCATTCACATCACCCTTTGGCAGACCCCAACTTACTAATGCCCGGGTTATTAGATAATAACGCCCGCATTTCGTCCCGTTTAGAGAGAAACCTAATTATTGACCATATCCTAAAACAAAGCCCATCGGCCTTTGTTTCACCCGGATCCGGGACCGGAATGAAGTTGGTTAGCCTTACCCTGCCATTGACACACAAGTGGTATAACCAGAAAACGGGGGCACTGGGCGGCTGTGAATGGGAATTCACACCCATAAAATTAGATATTTTTATTGAGATCCGCGATGGGAATGAAATCGGATAATGACAGGGAAGTATTCAACAGGTGACCACAATAACGGTCTACCATTACCTTGTCTTTTAGTTCTCTGGTCCTGCACCGAGACTCTGTAACATTGAAGGGACTAATCCATCTGGTGAATTTCGCGATTACTCTATTGCTACAATCAAATTGCCCTCTCGTGGCATGAATATCCAGTATGCCTTCATTGGGTCCATTATTTGCATGTCATTCTGCCCCCCTGCTCCTTCATTGAAAATTGTTGATGAGTACTGTTGGGTCACCGGGTCGAAGCATAATATGTTCGACCATACGCTACTGATTGATGCCAAACCCTCACGTGCATTCCCTGGTCTGGTTGATGGGTACCCGATAAGGTTCCAGCCCGGAGGCATATGCATTGAGATTGTTACCGGGCGTGCTACCTGGTAATTAAACGTCAGTGGGACCTCTCCCTTTGAATAAATCCATATTCCGTGAAGAGGTAAAATTTCTGAGTGTGAATTCAGGACAACGAATTGCTTCGAGCCCGCATCATACGAATAAATAGATCGTGAGTCCGTATCGATTGCCGCAAATACCTGTTCTGCTTTACGGTACTGGTCTTTTAACGGGATTGGCGTGGATACCAGGTTCCAACCCGGGTGCAACGTAATAGTGCCCTGTAAAAGGGGCGGTTGTCCCACACTAATATAATAGGACTTTTCCCGGGATGCAGATTCATTGTTATCACCGGTTACCATTAGGGTGACATTGTATTGACCTGCTTCTGTGAAGGTATGAATAATTTTCTGGCCTTGTGTAGTTTCTGATACCGGTATGCCATCCTGGGTAAATGTCCATACCCTTGAAATGATTATGCTGCCGGTGGAGAGATCGGTAAACTCCACAGGTAGCGGTGCGTATCCTGAAGTGATGTTAGCAGAAAAATCTGCAACCGGGGTGGATGAGACCGGGTTTACGACAACATAGCTTGTTTTAGTAATTGAATTTCCACCATACCCGTTTCCTGCGGTCATCGATACGGTATAGAACCCCGTTGACATGTAGGTATGGACCGGGTTTTTATCATTTGAAGTCTGGCCATCCCCAAAATTCCATGCCCAATAGGTTGGGATATTGGTGGATGTGTCAGTGAAGCTGACTGCAAGTGGTGCGTATCCCTGCAATGGTGCCCCTGAAAAATCTGCGGACGGTGGATAGTAACCGCCGGGGAGAGTCCCGGGAATACTGTCGTAAGGATTGTTATCCACCCCGCAACCGGCGTATGCAAGTGATACCAGTGCCACCCAAATAATGCAGAAAACTATGGCTACATAACGCATCCCAGTCATACCCCGCGAGTAACTAACCATTGGAAAATTAAGGTATAATAAACCTTTTCCCAAGATTGTGAGAGAAAAACCCCGATGCAGGATTACATTCAAAAATATAGGTGCGTGAGCTGTCCCGGTTATGGAAATCCAATCGGGACCTGTTTGAATGAAAGGGATTTTCGTATGTGTTTGGTTCTGGTGGCATGCTCTCAAATCTTGCCTGGTTAAAAGCGTATTCCCAGATTTCCCCACGCTATCCGGGGCTCCGCCGTCGCTGTGGCGACCCCCTGTTGGGATAGGGACTGCACACCATACTCGGAAATTTATAATGGTCTAGAAACGCTTCACAAAGAATATCTTGTCAGGGGTGGGACAGGGGAGGTGAAACCCCCTCCAGTCTTACGTATTTTCACTTCATTTTTCTAAACACACAGGGGTTTTAAAAAAACCATGCTGTTAAGAATTTCCTCAATTTGTATTAGTTCTGGGATATATTCATTATGAAAACCTGGTAGATTATCTATCTACTAATTCCAAAATAATGGCTCTGTAGAAATGCTCTGATAATTTCTAGCGATTTCGGGTTGTTCCGAAATTAACCCACGCTCCCGGGGCTCCGCCCCGCCGCTGTGGCGACCCCGGTTGGGATTGAGACTATCTAAAAATACCCTGAATTTAATGTGC
>CAIKOD010000139.1 GCA_903828975.1 uncultured Methanomicrobiales archaeon
GTCCCCGCTGCACGAAGATGAACCCACCTGGCACAATGATTTGTTCGGGGTGTTCCCTCATTCTTGATGCCAAGTTTGCCATGAGTATCGCCAACCAGGAACGGGCTACACAGGAGACGGATCGGTATAAGGAGTTATTAGAGAGGCTTACGGCGGTTGAGGGTAAGGTATCAGGTACGTGATAGTTTAGGGATGTTGTCACTTTCACACCGTGCATACACTTGGTTTATCGCAACACCAACACAACAATATTTCATGGGGTTGGTGTCATCACAACGAGTATCGATACCGAAGAAAATTTTGAAGAGAAATTGGTCCAATACCTCCGGTCTGAAGAAGGCAGGGAATACATAAAAAAACTGGCAACTGAATAAAAAACGATTATTTCTCTTTTAAAATTTCATGAATTATCTTTTTTACTTCAGGTTTCTTTAGGGAAGCCCGCAATTTTATTATAAACGGATCTTCTGTCTCCTCCTGAGGTGACCCCATTTCGTTATCTATCAGGTAGCGTATGAACTCGCTCGTGTCGGGGTAGCCGTTTTCTTTTGCAAATTTTACGACCAGCTGTTTTTTCTCTGCCGACCCAAGCCTGACATGGATGGTATCATCCGCGTTGTTACTCATGTCATACACCGTAACACAGATTGATAGTTATATATACATAAAAGTTTGCGCGTTACGAAAATTGCAGGTAATACAATTGTGTGACAAAACGATACACGCATGACAATTTTTAAATTTGTAACACACGTATTAGTTTGTATGACCGAGAATCGGGAATTATTAACCGGGCGGAAGTCACTGCGGATATCCGCGCTGGATGACGCCCGCATGGGGATATTGAAAGTCAAACTGAACACCAGCGAAGACGGTGCTGTATTCCGTCACTTACTCCGCCAGGCGGTGCCGACATGACAACCGAAGTAATTCAGTATACTGAGCTGGCAATTGAACACTTCCGTGACCCGATAGCAAAGATCTGCGCCCGGCAACTGATCGCAGAAGGCTTAGCGATTATGATACCAAAAGGAGGCGTGACCTATGAATGAATCAATATGTAACGGCAGCAGCGATTCACAAACTACCAAGAACGAGAATACCACTGCCGTATCCCATGTATGCAATTGCAATGACAAGTGTCTTTCGCCGGTGATCGACAGCGACCAGGAACAGAAAGATGCGCTCATGGCAGCACGGTCAGTCCACCTGGTCCTGGAACAACAGATCAGGTCCAGGAATATTGAACGGATGCGCGCCGAACTGGCCCCGGTGCAGTCGGAGATCGACCGGCTGGATAACGCCCTGCTGGTCTTCTGCCGCCCTTCATGTTTCGGTCGATACAATTGCTCAGACCGCGACCTGGAAGCCTGCAGCCACGGCTGTGCATGCATGAGAAAGAAGAAGGGAGGGACCATGATCCCTCCCTCAACATTTTCCCGTTGTCCGGGGTGCTGAACACCATGCCGGCCCGGACAACCTATACAAAAGGGCGGGAAGTAGAATACCTCGCCCGGGACCTTCTCATTGCCGGAGGGTACCAGGTGGTCCGGAATGCCGGATCACTCTCACCGATCGACCTGGTCGCATGGCAGGACTCCGGCCACCCGGTCCTCGTCCAGGTGAAGCGGAACAAAACGCACCTCGACGGGACTGCCCTGATCGCCCAGGCATACCGGCGTGACATTGAAGCACTGCGCCGCATGGCCAGACCAGTCGGTTCAAACGTGGAGCTGTGGGTCTGGACCCTTAACAAGGGATGGCGCTTCTATTCGATTTTACCCGGCGGGATCTGCGAGGTCAGCGATCATGGGGTGTGAAATACCGGATACACCGGTACCGCGGAAGGTCTGCCCGTACATCTCCTATTCGAATGGTACGGTATTCTGTAAAGGGGAGATTTGTCACACGGCTAATCCCCGCCGTTTTAAGAACGAAGGGTTTTGTTTTATAGTAATCACCTCTGAACAGGGCGATCCGCCTGGAACGGGGGATAATGACCGATGACCTCACAACATCAGCCTCGGTCCTTTTTGCCCCGGATCATGTTATTGAAGTGCGGGTGATAACCGACGATGGCATGGCCTCCGGTTATTTTGACTCGCACCAGGAACTGGCGGCAAAAGTATCAGCGCTTGATGGTATTGGAACGGTTCAGGGGATCTATGTCACCCTGAACGAGGTGAACCCCACCCTGCTCTCCCGGCGGTCGAACCGGATCAAGATGCGTCTTTTGAAGAAGGACGCGACCACGGCGGATGCAGACATCATCCGGCGCCGGTGGTTCCCGGTAGATATCGATCCTATCCGGCCCTCTGGTGTATCCTCAACCGATGAAGAGCACCAGGCCGCCCTTGACATGGCCGTGAAGGTTGCAACATTTCTCAGCGAAGACCACGGCTGGCCTATGCCGGTCATGGCAGATTCAGGGAATGGTGCACACCTCCTCTACCGGATTGACCTGCCGAATGACGATGCATCCCGGGATCTGGTGAAGCACTGTCTTGAAACCCTCTCCACGATATTTTCGGACGGTGTAGCGACAATCGATACCGCGAACCACAATGCTGCCCGGATCTGGAAACTCTACGGGACCGTATCACGGAAGGGCGACAGTACCAAGAGCAGGCCTCACCGCAGGGCCCGGATTATCGATGTCCCGGAATGTGCTGATGTCGTAAGCCCTGACCAGCTCGAACGGCTGGCCGGCGCTCTTCCGAGCTCCCCCGCTGCACCGGCAGCGGTCCGGCCCCGGGCCGGGGGCCAGCCTGCACATACCCTTGACCTGCCGAAATGGCTCAGTGACCATGGGCTTGGTGTTTTAAGTCAGAAACCGTACGAAGGAGGGACCCTGTACAACCTGGATGAGTGCCCGTTCTCCAGTGCTCACAAAGATGGGGCCTTTGCTATCCAGTTCATGAGCGGTGGGATCTTTGCCGGGTGTCACCATGCCTCGTGTGGTGGTAGCGGGAAACAGCACTGGGAAGAATTACGGGACCGCTACGAACCGAAAGGAAAACGAAATAACTGTAGTAAACCTCGGCCACCACCCGGCGGGCCACCTCCGGCCCCGTCGTTTAGTACGATGGAGGGAGTCGGGGAAGCAACGGCAGTCCTGCAACACGGGGACCCAAAAGGCGGGATGCTCAAGGCCTTTGCCCTCGATCACGAAGGCGATGAAACCGCTGCTGAATGTCTTATCCTGTCGCTCGCGAGCCGGGCGGTAATCAACACCAACGGCCTGCACGTATCGGTTACCGGCGAAAGCGGCAAAGGAAAGAGCCATACGTTCTCGACCATGTTGAAACAGGTCCCGGAACGGTTCAGGATATCCGGGGCCATGTCCAACAAGGCCCTGTTCTACATGGAAGGCCTGCAACCCGGCATGGCCATTGTCCTCGATGACACCAGCCTGTCGGAAGATATGTCGGAGATCCTCAAGGGCGTAACAACGAGTTTTAGAAAGCCGTTCCTCTACCGGACGGTGAACAAAGACCGGAAGGGCCAGGTGTGCACCATACCGGAGCGGTGCATCTGGTGGGTGGCGAAGGTTGAAGGGTCCGGCGATGACCAGGTGTTCAACCGGATGCTCACCTGCTGGATCGACGACACTCCAGAGCAGGACAACAGGGTCCTCGCAAGGGTACTCCAACAAAGCCGGGTCTTACCGCAGGGTGCCGAGGAGCGGCCGCAGGTGCTGGTATGTCGTGCCATGTGGGAGCTGATCGGGGCCGAGCGGTTCTACGTTGTCATCCCGTTCGCGGACAAGATAAAATTCCAGGCGAACGATAACCGGAGAAACCCGGAGATGTTACTGGACCTCATCAAGTCAAATGCCGTGATCCGGTTCCAGCAGCGGGAACGGATCGAGGCCAATGGGGTGCCATGTATTGTCGCCACCCGGGATGATTTCGACGATGCCGTGAAATTATACGGCCTCCTGAACGGGACGACCGGTGGCCAGGCTACAAAGCTGACAAAGAAGGAATCCGACATGGTCGTTACCATTCAAAAAGGAGGGTGGTCAGAGTTTACCATATCGATGTTGCAGAAAGCAACCGGTCTGTCATATCATGCCATATACAAGGTCATGCACGGGTACGCCAGTCGCGGTGCAACCTATTCGGGGCTGCTGGAAAAGTGCCCGTCGGTTTCATTCTCTGACAGGACCGTCGTAAGTGAAGAAGAAATTTCAGGAATTTCTATGCGGAGACGGGCAAACGCCTATACCTTTGACCAGGCATTGTATCACTCCTGGTGCTCAGGCGGTGGTGTGTGGATCGATGGGAACGATGATGGTGATGATGGCTTTGACACAACGCCCCGACTTTGCTGCAATCCTGTTTCTGCAGGAACAAATTCCGTCAACTTCGCAAACGATTCAGATTCCTATGATTCACAAATGGAAAGCGGGAACCCATGTTTATGCGATCAAGCTAATTTTGACTTGCCTGCAACTGCAGGCAACATTGCAACCGATATTTTGGCCTTGGATTCTCAAACTAAAGATAATTACACACACTTATGTGTAAGTAACAGAGTAGTTGCCTGCAAATCAGAACGCATGGGGCCCCACGATGATGCACAAGATACCACACACGACTCTCTCTATGATCCTGAAATTGCAGGCACGTCAGATCGAAAGTCTGACGAAATATCTCCTTTACCAGAACTAACCCCGCCAGATCCTCGAAACACGTGCCTGCAACTGCAGCAAACTGCAGGAAAGATGCAGGAAACTGCAGGCAAGTTGCCACTTCTGCAGGCAAGTCCAATCGTGATCTCGTGCCGGGATTTCAAACCACTCGACTGCTCCGAACAGCATACTAAATGTGCAGCTTGTGGCCGTAGGGGTGCAGAGTATATTGAGAAAGTTACCCCGGCACGCAACGCCCGCAAGGACAAGATGGCAATACGGATCTGTAAGAAATGTTACGAGATGGCCAGGAGGAAGGAGCAGACTAAGGCCCCACCCCTGCCCGGGACGATTGTCCTCGGCCGGATGGTGAGGATATCGAAAGATATCGGCCGCTGCTCGGTATGCAACCTCGGGAAAGCGGTATTCATCGACAAGGAAGCGGGGGTGCGTATCTGTCTGCAGTGTTACGACCGGGAGGCCAGGGTTTCCCGCTCAGCTGAAGGAGGTGTGGGTCAATGACCGATCGGTATCACCGGGAGATCGATTGCGTAGTGTGTCGTGGTACCGGGCGGTTTTTCAGGAAACGAAAACTTCCCCAGCCGTGCCAGGCTTGCAACGGAACTGGTCGTATGGGGGTGGTCCCATGACGCAACCGAGAGTCCGTGTCGCCCTGGTGTGTGACAACTGCGGTAAACGGTTTACGCTCATGCCGGCAGAAGCCCGGGCCCGGATGAAAAACAAGCATGTCTTCCATAGTTTTGCCTGCCGTACTGAATGGCTTCGCAAGCAGAGGGTGAGGGGATGATGGAGGGGAAAATTGCCATCAGTCCGCTTTCACTTAAATTGCCACATCCCTTTCGGCACCACCATCTCAAACCGTGCTCCCTTGCCCGGCTCGCCAGTTTCTTTGATCTTCATCCCGGTGATATCAAGGATCTCCCGCGAAAGTGCTAAACCAAGGCCGGTGTTCTTCCCAAATCCCCGCTCGAATATCTTCTCCTTCTCTTCAACTGGGATTCCTTCGCCATCGTCTTCGCAAACGAGGACCTTATCATCACCCCGTTCCTCTGCGGAGAACCGGATGGTCGTGATCTTCCCACCGTACCGCACCGCGTTATCCGTCAGGTTGTAAAAAACCTTGACAACCAGCGGGTCGGCAAAGACTTCTGCACCGATAGGGAGATCATTCTGCACTATAATCGTACCGAGCGGGGCCTGCTTTGCCGCGGTGTCTACGAGTGTGCGGGCATCCTGCCATGCGGGAGCCTTGACACCGATGCTCTCGTATTCTCTGGTAAACTGGATCATCGACGATATGCGCTGTGCTGCGGTTGCTATCTTTTGGAAATACTCGTTGTGAATTGTATCGGGCTGCTTCTTTTCAAGCATGCGGAGATAACCCACGAGCACGGTGATCTGGTTGTTGATGTCGTGCCGGGTGATGCCGGAGAGGAGGGTGAGTTTCCGGTTGGACTGCCGGAGCGCTTCTTCAGCCCGCCGCTGTTCGGTGATGTCTTCATGCATGAAAATAAAACGTTGTGGTTTTCCATGCCTGTCATTCAAGGGAAAAATGATTGCCCGCACCCTGGTTGGGACATCCGGCAGTTCCGGATAGATATCGTGCGGGTTGAAGCTCATATCGGGCAGATTAACCGGTTCCCCGTTTTTTACCCGTGAGATGTGGTTCTCAAGTTCAGGGCGACTCTTTGCAAGATCCATAATAATCGAGAAATCCGGCGGTGGAACAGAACCGAAAAGCCGAATGAATGCCGGGTTTACCTTGAGCGTGAACCCCTCCCTGTCCACAATCTGGATTGACAGTGGATTTTTCTCAATGATATCTTGTAATATTCCCTCACTCTCCCTGAGCGCCTCTTCCGCCCGCCGGCGCTCCATCTCTCCCGCTGCCCGCACAGCCACCAGTTGGAGCACCAATTCTACCAGTGTAGGATTTTTAAGGGGTTTTTGCCCGATCAATGCGATAAGACCTATCGGTGTATGCTCAGAACTCCACAGGGTGGTGCCAACATAGCTCTCGGCTTTGAGATCCCGGAGTGCGGCATCATGAGGAAATAACCGGCATACCTCTGTGGGAAAACAACAGATCGTCTTTCCCACGACATCCCCGCAGGGAGTATCCTTTAATGCGTACGTTACGTTAGTTTCAAACTTTCCGTCATTGTAGATGGCAACAGTCCCGGCGGTCAGGCCATCCCCTTCGAGCGTATCGATGCAGACATAGCTCATGTCCAGACGTTCAGCAAGGAATCGTGCCAGGGCGTTAAAGAAATCTTCACCCGAACCCGGGTAGCCGCACTGCACAAGGAAGGCCCGGGTGTCATCGAGTAGTTTTCGTTCGGTGATATCCTGCATCGTTCCGAGCATGCGGACCGGGGCACCCGCCGCATCATACTCCACCATCTCGGCTCTGCCGGCAATCCACCGGATATTCCCGTCAGGCCAGACGAGTCGGTGTTCAAATTCATAGCTCCCGGTTTCCATGATCTTCTCGGTCTGTTCCCGGTGGAGTACGCGGTCATCGGGGTAGATCATCTCACTGACCTGTTCGATGGTGAGGGGCGATGCCTGAGGTTCCAGACCGAAAACACGGAACATCTCGTCCGACCACATAACCTTATTTTCCGGGATGTTAAAATCGAAACTCCCGATATGAGCAATCTTCTGGGCATTGAGGAGGTGGGTTGTTAAGGTCTTGATCGTATCCTCTTCCCGCTTGCGGTTGGTGATATCGCGCCCGATACCGAGCACACCGGTGAATGTGCCCTTTGCATCGTACATCGGCGTCTTAATGGTGTCTAACAAGGCACGATGGCCGTCGTCTGCGAAGGTAACCCATTCTTCGTTGCTGGTGGGCTTGCCCGCCATTACAGCCTTCCTATCCTGCTCGCGGAAAAAGTCGGCTAATTCCTTGTCCACAAAGTCATAATCGGTTTTTCCTACGATTTCCGATTCCCGGGCACCGAAAAGACGCTCAAACATGGTATTGCATGAAAGAAAGACGCCATCTTTGTCTTTCAGCCAGATCAGATCCGGGATAGTCTGCACCAGCGTGTGCAGGCGGCCTTCACTATTGCGCAGGGCCTCTTCCGCCCGCTTGCGCTCGGTGATGTCGTAATTCGTCCCGATTAGTCTGATGGCCTTACCTGATGCGTCTCTCTCCACATTAGCAAGACCACGGATTGTATGGATCGTACCGTCGGGCCAGACAACGCGGAACTCCGTATCGAATTCTTTTTCGCCTCGCAAAGCCATCTGAACTTCTGCATCGCCATGCGCTACGTCTTCCGGATGAACTCTCGTCTTCCATGTCTCGTAAGCGCCGCCGAAATTATCTGGCGTGATCCCATAGAGACGAAACATCTGGTCATCCCAGGTCAGCTTATTATTGAGAACTTCTAAATCCCAGATACCTACCCCGCCAGCGACAGTGGCCCGCAACAGGCGCTCTTTGGCCTGCTTTAACGCTACCTCCGCCAGTTTGCGCTCGGTAATGTCAATGACTGTGCCTTCATACAAGAGCACGTTCCCCTCAGTATCTCGTTTGATCCGCGCAGTTATCGAGACCCAGAAACGGGTCCCGTCCCATTTGAGGTGCGGAGCTTCATAGTTCTCGACGTTCCCTTTTTCTGCAAGAATATTGCGTACTGCCTGCTGATCTTCCGGATTGGCATAGGGGTGATTGCCAACATCCAAATCGGCGGCTAACATTTCTGCAGCGTCTGAAAAACCGTACATACGAGCAAGAGCATTGTTCACGTTGATCATCCGGCCGCTGGGTGCAGTCTGGAATAAACCCATTACAGAATTTTCAAAAATGTCGCGGTATTTCTCCTCGCTCTCCTTTAACGCCTCTTCCATCTGTTTGCGAACCGTAATGTCCCTGACGGTGGATAAAATATATGGCTTCCTGTCAATCAGGATAATCCCGGATGAAAACAGGCAGGGCCTGATTTCCCCTGTTTTTACCCGGCACCTTATTTCCATATCCTCTACAATGTGATGATTCTGGAGAGAGGAGGCCAATATATTGCGCTCATTATCATCGGCAAAAATCCCAAGGGCTTCTGATGTCTTGCCAACCGCTTCATTTCGGCTATAGCCGGTTGCTCTTACAAAGGCATCATTGACATTCACGAATTTACCGTCAATTGCCGAAACAAGCGTGAGTGCCACCGGGCTTCCGTTGAATACAGAGGCAAATTTATTTTCCGATTCACTCACGAGTTCTTCAGCCCGCTTGCGCTCGGTGATATCTGCACCAACAGCGACAATCACATCCTTTCCAAAGTACGTGCCCTTGTAGAGGTAGACATCTTTAGGGAAGATTTCCCCTCCCTTGCGCAGGCCCCAGAATTCAAATAACTGGGATTCACCGGCAAATGCTTTTCTAATGGACTCCATTACTGCTGCCAGATCATTCTTTTCTGGTGCCGAGAGGAACTCCGCTGTTCTGCCAATAAACTCTTCGCGGGCATAGCCGTACATTGCTTCTGCACCTTCGTTCACATCGACAAAAGTACCGTCCGGATTGAGAATATAGATCGCCTGCCGGATGGTGTTGAAGAGTCCGCGATAACTCTTCTCGCTCTCCCTTAGTGCCTCTTCTGCCCGCTTGCGCTCGGTTATGTTGCGTGAGATACCGATAATTTCAACCGGGTGCCCCTGCACATCGAAAACTATAGTTGACACAACTTCAGTAGAGACCACCGACCCGCCTTTACACGGCTGATCAACCAGATTTGTCGTTATAATCCGACTCGTATCCCCTGGCTTTCTTTCCGAAATTCTTTTCTGTAGTAAGCGAGCGACTGCTTCCATAGAATCCGTTGTCAACGCTTCGGCCATAGTCTGGTTCAACACTTCATCAGGTGTATATCCTCGCAATTTTTGCACTGATGGGCTGACATAGGTGAACTTACCTGTTTTATAATCCAGTGTCCAGATAACATCAGCGGTATTTTCAGAGATTAAACGGTACCGTGCCTCGCTCTCCTGGAGTGCATCCTCTGCCCGTTTGCGCTCGGTGATATCCATGATCATACCGAGGGATCCTTTGAAAGAACCGGTGTCATCAGTGAGAGGCGAACCTGAGATCAGGCACCAGACGACCCTGCCGTCCCTGTGCCTGAGTTTGCATTCATACCGGCCTTCAATCCCATTCCTGCGGGCAATAAACTGGGTCTCCGCGCTTGCCTTGTCATCGTTGATAACATAATCCATAACATTATGGCCGACCATTTCCTCGCGGGAGTACCCGATCATATCAGCAAAACGCTGGTTAACAAAGGTAGTGTTCATATCCTGGTCGACAACCCACACCCCTTCGTTCGCTGTCTCGACGATTCTGCGGTATTTTTCCTCGCTCTTCTGCAGGGCCTCTTCAAATTGTTTTCGTTGCGTGATATCCCTAAAGACCCCCTCTACTCCGAGATAATTCCCTGAATGATCAAAGTATTTGTGGCTGCTTGTCGAGACATAGACCGGCATTCCATTCCGCTTTTTTAAGGTTACTTCATAATCCGTGACCGTTCCCCGGTTGTCGAGTTCGTCAAGGAATTTTGAACGTTCTTCCGGGTGGTAATAGATGGTTTGTGCAATATTCTTCCCGAGCAGTTCTGGTACCCTGTCGTACCCGATCATCGGGAGGATAGAGGGACTCACCATCAGGAAGTTTCCGGCAGTGTCGCTCCGGTAATAGACATCCTGGATGTTTTCAAGGATACTGCGATATTTCTCTTCGCTCTCCCGTAGTGCATCCTCTGCCTGCTTGCGCCCGGTGATATCTCGTACTACACTGACCACATACAGGATCCGACCGTCCGGTTCATAGATTGGCCGGACGAAGTGTTCGGTAGGAAACACGCACCCATCTTTCCGACGCATCTGAAACTCTCGCCGGTAGTATCCGGGATCCTCGTAGGTGGCACGAGCCTCACGACCGAACTGCTCCAGATGCGCCTGGTCTACGTGCAGGAAACCGGTCCCTCTGCCAACCAGTTCCTCGTACGAATAGCCAAAGATTCTTGTGGTGGCATCGTTGCACTCGATGATCAGGAGGGTCGCGGGATCGACCAGGAAGACAGCATCATCGAGCGACGCGATGGTCGCCTCGAACCGGTCGTGTGATTCCCGCAGACCCTCCTCTGCCCGTTTGAGGTCAGTAATATCCTGGTTTGTGCCATGGGTCTTGATGGTCCGGCCTTGTGCATCTTTGGTTATCCCGATCCGGACCTGGACGTACCGCACCTCTCCGTTCCTCCTGATAATGCGGTGCTCTATGGTGGATTGGTAATGTGGGTCGGTTGTCTCAATGTCTTTTTTTACTTCATCGGCAACAAGGTGTTGATCGTCCGGGTGGAGGAACTCCCGGGCATACGTTTCTGCCGTCATCTGGTAACCACCTTCCTGCACTGCGGTGGTACCGAACAGTGCATAGAACCGGTCATCGAACGTGAAGATACCGGTCCCGACATCAAACTCCCAGTTCACGAGACGGGCAAGGTCCATTGCCTCGCCCAGCTGGTGCCGGCTCTCGGTGAGTACCTCTTCAGCCCGTTTTCGCTCGGTGATGTCGCGGATGGATTCAATAGCCCCGACCACTTCACCCTTGTTATTGTAAAGGGGAGCTGCGGTGAACCAAATCGCAGCCCCTCTGCCGTTGTAAAGATGGGGACTTGTTGCTTCTGCAAAAAGCGTCCGCCCCTCTCTTTTCATGTATGGGTATTTTGCTGCGATTGCCGGATCATCGGTAAGAACCAGATCGATGAGGATGGGGCGATGCTCATGGTATATGGGGATCGAATATTCATAATTCCCTTTTCCCAGCATATCGGCCATCCGGACGCCCGTCATCTCCTCCATGGCATGGTTCCATGCGATCACCACGCCATGGGTATCAATCGCAAAGGTGGCATCGGGCAGGAAGTTGATGATATCGGCTTCCCGGCGCTCATGGTCCCTTATTCTTACCGATGCCCGGTTCTGCTGGACTGCCTGCCTGACCTTGTGTGAAAGTTCGGCAAACTGTGCGGTCGGATCTCCGCCTTTCTGGAGATAAAAGTCCGCACCGTTATTAATGGCCTGGATGACCACCTCTTCCCTGCCTTTGCCGGTGAACAGGATAAACGGTATTGCCCCGAATTTTTCCCGGACCTCAATAAGGAACTGAATGCCGTCCATTTCGGGCATCTGGTAATCGGAAATTATTGCATCGAATTTTTCCTGCAGGAGGAGGTCTAACGCTGCCGTTGCCGAATCAATTGTCGTTACAGAAAAATCCCGGGATTCCTCTAAGAAGAGCTTGCCGATCTCCAGGAGACCTGGTTCGTCATCGACATAGAGGACCCGGAGTTGATCTGGCATTACAGTCCCTTGTCTGTCTATGAACACATACCTTTCGACATTGAGATCCAACTGTTGCAAAGGTTATTACCAATTGATGATACGTGTTAACAGTTGTAGGGAGACAAAACACACGTGCTTCCAACCGTTAACGTTCATCGACCCATTACTACCATCAATTGCCCTGTTTGTAATGGAATTGTAAAACCCAATATAATTTCAGAAGATTTGTTTGCTATCAATCCCTCTGCAGAAATTGAAGTTAAATGCCAGCACTGTAAACGTCAGATCCTCATTGTTTGTAAGCCAAATCTCTTCTAATCCTGTCTTTGCTGTAGGTTAAGAACGGCTTTTCAGAGTGTGAATTGTTCGTTATCCGATGTTCTTATTCAACGGGGTTACCATTGATGCTACCCTGACGTGGGATTGATAGGATTGACCTGATGGAAGAACCGTGATGCAGGTTTGTCTAGGAAAAGAAAATTGATTTGGTTATGCACCAATCGATGCTAGATTACCCGGACTCCTCATATAGAGCCAGTAACCCTTTGTCGGGTACAGTGTTGTGGATTCGCTTGGGTCTCCATTAAAGATTGTTTGTTGATAACTTTGAGTTATTGCGTTGAATCCCATGGAATGCGTCCAGTTTGGTTGAACTGATAGGTAAGTATTCCGGGCGGATGTTGGATACAATCCAGTGAAGCCTATTGAATTCCAACCCTCTGATAGGCTCCGCGGCGCTGGGACAAACATCGGGTTAGTTGTATCAAAATTCAGATTGACAATAGTCTCTGAAATCGAATAGATCCAAACACCATACAACGGCTGTATCGGTGTATTTGCCTGAACGGTATTCCAGCGTGGCGGGTTTTGTGACCCGTCCCACAAGAAGGCTGAATGCCCATCCATAATTACATTGCTGAATATTGAACCGGTATTAGATCCCGTTGCGAGTATCTTCGGTGTTGATATAAAATTCCAGCCCGGAGAGAGTATGATGTGGTCATATAATCCCGGTGTCGGAGTAGGGGTTGGAGTGATTGTAGGTGTTGGTGTAGGCGTAGGTGTATTGGTTACGGTAATATACCCTGTTTTCCTCATGCTGGTATATCCACCGATATTGTATGCCTGCAATGCTACCTGATAGATCCCTAGTTTGGTATAGGTGTGTAACGGGTTCTGTGCTGATGATCCAGTAGGCACGAACCGCCATACATCTTTCAGGTAACCTCCGCTGCTGCTCACACCACCTATCAACACGATACTACCATCTGGCATCGCTACGCTGCTTTGCGCACGTCTAGCTGACCATTCGGCATTCGCAGTCAATCTTGTCCAAGTAGCACCGTTATCCGTTGATCGCCATACATCATTCATAATATTGTCGATGCTATCCTTGCCACCCATTAGGATGATGCTACCGTCTGGCATCACAACGCTACTTTGTTCAATTCTTGCTGACCACCCGGCATTTGAGGTCATTCGTGTCCATGTTGCACCATAATCTGTCGATCTCCACACATCACTTTTCCAACCGCCGGCGTTGTTGTCACCACCGGCCATAAACACGATACTACCATCTGGCATCGCTACGCTGCTTTGCCATGCTCTTGCTGACCACCCGGCGTTTGAGGTCATTCGTGTCCATGTTGCACCATAATCTGTCGATCTCCACACATCATTCAAATAGCCGCTGCCATCATAACCACCCATTAATACGATACTGCCATCTGGCATCACAACACTACTATGAGACATCCGAGGCGACCACCCAGCGTTTGCGGTCAATCTTGTCCATGTTGCACCATAATCTGTCGATCTCCACACATCGTTATTAATGGGCCAAACTCCCGCAGAACCCATAAGAACAATGCTGCCATCCGGCAGCGACACGCTACTCTGACCATGTCGAGGCGACCACCCAGCTGCGGCAGTCATTTGCGTCCAAGTGACCCCTTTATCGGTCGATCTCCACACATCATTCCTGAAATCGCCGTCATAACCACCCATTAATACGATACTGCCGTCCGGTGTCACCACGCTGTAAGCAGATCTTGCCGACCACCCAGCTGCCGAGGTTTGTTGCACCCAAGGTGCAGTGTAAGTCTCATCGCCGAAATACCAAGCCCATCCGCTGGGGGTGTTTGTGGAGGTATCAGTGAACTGCACATTCAATGATGCCGACCCGGTCCGTGGGCTGCCGGTATAATCCGCGACCGGTGCCTGCGCAGAAACCCCATCTATCATACAGACAATACAGAGAAACGCAAACAGTAACAATATTGTCTGCTTTGACGAACTTAACCGGCGGATATCCATTGGTGTAGCCTTGTGTTCATGCAGCATATACTTATCCAGAACATCGGTAAAGGGGATTTCGATATTTTTGAGTATTCTTTATGGCCATCCAATGGTCTAGGCTGGTGAAACCCCAAAGACTCATCTATGCGTTGATTCAGTTGACCTCCGTTAATTTGCTTATGCCATCAAAATTGCAGATTCTGTATTTTACCGTATTCATAATTCATAGGTAATGATAAATTTTAAACCAGAACTTTATTTTATTAAAGAAATAATTATCTTCTAATATTCGATTTTTTGGGGGTTTAACGTGGACAATAAAGAAATTGACTCTAATCTTTGGAAAGATCAAGGAAATATTTTCTATAAACAAGAGAATTATGAAGAAGCTATTAGGTGTTATCACGAAGCTCTTGTGATAAATCCCAATTCAGAATCGGCATGGCACAATTTAGGAATGACTTTAAAACGGCAAGGGAAGACTGAAGAAAGTAAATTTTGTTTTGATAAAGAAAAACAATGTTCTTCTGATATATCGTCTAAAACTCAAATAACTCCAAAAACGGAAAAATCTTCACAAAGAAAAAAAATAGTGAAAATATCCTTAATCGTTATTCCAATATTAGTGGTTGCGATCCTTGCAATGTTCCTTCTGTTCCCTTCTAATCCTCCATCCAATCCAACAATATCACCTAGTCTCCCCCCAAACTCCAATTCTCCCATATCCCCTAACCTTCCACCTACAACACCTAACGTATATACAAATACGCAATTGAATCAACCATGTCCGGAAGGATACTTCTTGGGTGACGATGGAAATTGTTGGGAAAATGGTTCAGTGAAGTGTGATTGTGGTGGATTTGCCTATTGCCAGCCTGGAGGTGTGTGTATTCAAAACGAATGGGTTGAGCAATGTCCACCCGGTTACATTCAGGGAGCAGAGGGTGGATGTTGGGAAAATAGTTCAGTAAAGTGAAGGATACCCCAACTCCGATTAATTTTTTGTAATATGTGAACAGCTTCAAATCATATCGATATATATATACAACTAATTGGTGGGTTGAACAAAAGACGGGGAATCAATTTTGGGAAAATTCAAAATCATATTTATAACCGTTATATTAATGTCTTTGATTCTTACGGGTTTAGTTAATGCAGAAAGTGTAACGGCTCCGAAAGCGGATTTTTCAGCATCAGTTACATCAGGGTCAAATCCATTAACCGTTCAATTCACCGACAAATCAACCGGGTCACCTATCTCGTGGGCGTGGATATTTGGCGATGGTTCAATTTCGCGTGATAAAAATCCATCTCATATGTATGAGAATGCGGGTAAATACTCAGTTTTATTAAAAGTCTCTAACTTGGCAGGGAGTAACGAAATCTACCGATTAAATTATATAGCGGTTTCTGAATCTGATACACCCACTACAGCCCCAATTGGTCAACCTACAACAGTTCCAACCACAGATGTAACTACATTGGTTCAACAAGAAATGCCAGTGGATACAGATATTCCTATGAACATACCTAATCAAATACGCATATTAAAATCACCAACACCCAAACCTCAACAAATATTTAGATTTAATCCGCAAACCCTAACATACCAACTATCCTCGTTAACCACGCTAGTACTAACACCAAACACAACCCAGGCATATAATGACGTAATAAAATCGCCTCAACCAATACAAACCCTAGTTAGTACCACAACTATTTCACAACCAATTCGAACACCCTATCCAATACAGACATATAATGACGTAATTAAAAATCCACACCCAATGATAACTTCCCAAACACCAAAAATTCAACAAGTTAATACTTTGAAACAGCAAAATCTGACTTACACCCCAGTATATTCGAACATATCGGTAAGAACCCCTGGTAATATCTCAACTATTTCACAACTGGTTCGAGCACCCTACCCGAATAAGACATATAATGACGTAATTAAAAATCCTTACCCAATACAAACATCTCGTACGCTAACTACTACATACCCAATAATAACTCCTCCAACACCAAAACTTCAACAAATATATATTTTAAATCAGCAAAATCGGACTTACACCCCAGTATATTCGAACCTGCCGATAAGAACCCCTGGTAATATCTCAACTATTTCACAACCAATTCGGACACCCTACCCTATACAGACCTATAATGACGTAATTAAAAATCCATACCCAATACAAACATATCGTACGCTAACAACACCATACCCAATAATAACTTCTCCAATACCAAAAATTCAACAAATATATACTTTAAATCAACAAAATCGGACTTATACCCCAGTATATTCGAATATACCGGTAAGAACCCCTATTAGTATCACAACTATTTCACAACCAATTCGAACACCCTACCCAATCCAGACATATAATGACGTAATTAAAAATCCATTCCCAATAGAAACGTATAAAGTTCTAACTCAACCCCCAGCACAAATACGAATAATAACCCCTCCAACCCCACCCGTACAGCAAAAATATAACTTTAACCAAAGCACCCAGATATACAACCAAGTGTTGATAATTACACCGATACGAACTCCTTTTCCTATCCAGTCATTCAACCCAGTGTCAATAATTACACCGATACGAACTCCTTACCCCATTCAGTCATTCAACCCAGTGTCAATAATTACATCGATACGAACTCCTTACCCCAGTCAGTCATTCAACCCGGTGTCAGTTATCACTCGACCTACCTTAGATCAACAAAAATTTCTCGATGCTATATCAAAGATGCCAAAGCCTACTGCACAGATTCAACCAGGCTGGACTCCAGTACCATTTATCACAAACCCAACAATCTACACCCAGCAAATAAAATCAGTGCCATATACTACCCCACAGCCCTCTTCCCAGATTCAACAAATGCCAAGATACATTGTTACTACAGCTAAACCAACCCCAATCATTACAAGACCCCCCGAAATTCCATATTATCTTCGTACCCCTTTACCAACTCCGTATTTACCACCACATTTACCATAAATAGAATTCCCCGCGTAGGATTATCCAATGGGATCTTCTGTGGGGGTGGGCACCGTATTGGTATAAGACCCATTATTTTTACAAACGTCGAGAACGTGAAGATAATTTCAATTACTATCTAAATTGATATAAATACTAATTATAATAAAAATGGTAGATAATGAAAAAAGAAAAAAGACGATATCGCAAAACACCCTATCCAGGATCCGGTCATCCAAAGTCTCATCATTCCGGATCCGATCATACAAAGCCTCATCATTCCGGATCCGATCATACAAAGCCTCATCATTCCGGATCCGACCATCCAAAGTCTCATCATTCCGGATCCGACCATCCAAAGTCTCATCATTCCGGATCCGACCATACAAAGCCTCATCATTCCGGATCTGACCATACAAAGCCTCATCATTCCGGATCCGACCATCCAAAGTCTCATCATTCCGGATCCGACCATACAAAGCCTCATCCTCCAAGGCCTCCCCAGCCAAGACCCCCCCAGCCAAGACCTAACCCGCTCGCATTCACTAAGATTAAAAAATATAAATTCAAACCCAAATTCGGCCCATTTTTACTGGCTTTATCCTGGGTAATTTTTGTTATTCTTGGATTATCAACATTAGAATTTTATTTTAGGGATACTATTAAAGATATTTCGACAATATTCTTCATTATTTCATTAATTTTAGGGATCTATCTTGCTTATCCTGTAGTCATGTGGATAGATCGAAGTTTATCCTATACTGATTTTGGATTATGGTGTCGACGCATTATTTCTGGAGCCCTGGTAATAATTGGTGGAGTATTATCTATAGGAATATTTCTAGCAACAAGCATTATAACGGTGGCAGAATTACAAGGGAAGGGGCCAATCGTAACCAGTTTAACCTTTACTATTTTTATTGCAGGGTTTTTTATCGGATTGGCAATTTTTGCAGGATATTTAGAATTTGTATTTGAAAGAAAAGCCGGAATCTTAATTTTTACAGGAAACCAAAAATTTTAATTTAAATCTTGCTTCCCCACACCCGAGTCTTTTTAAGGGATAATTGGTAGAATTTCTAAATAAAAAGACAACCTGGTTAATAATATACATTTTCCTTTATATCTCCCCTACCGATATTATCAGATTTTATGGCGACTGTCGGCTGCTTTGGGGTGTTAATATGAAAAATCCCCCTATGTTACAATATGTGATTGTTGGCCAAGGTATCATGTTGTTTTATCCCGAAGGGTAGAAACTGAACCCCCATTGAAAAATAAAATCTCATCACCCCACTCACCTTCATTCAGAAAAATCCAGAATCTCCTCAAATCCCCAAACCCGCACCGCAAGAAAGCCCGTTAAGACATCCATCTAACTATTCTTTTCCTTTTAATCAAAATTCCTGATTGCCCAAACGGGCAGGAATTACCAAACCATGTCAGATTTTGTCCAGAAGGCAAATGTAAAGCGGTCTGTCCGTGTTATCACGACCAAGATCGCTGATGTAGCGACACTGAACACCCTCGTGCAGGGAGTCATCGATACCAACGCATTCCAGTGCGTGGACCACGTTGTTGCCGGAGAAACTCACCCCGGGACCAGCCGTGGAACACAATCATTCGGCATCCGTGTGATCTATGAAAACCCGACCACCCTGAAGAACATGGGTACCGCAACCGCAAAGGCATCAACCGTTGCAGGCTATTCCGCTGCTGCAACCGCACTTGTCGGGAATGCAGCACTTGCAACTGCAATCGGCGGGGACCCCATCCAGGATACTGAAACCGAGGGGTATTCCATTTCGCTGAATTGCCACGACGCGAACGGCGAGGACTATACCGTCACATTCGCCAGGAAGGCCATCACCATTTCCTCGTACGAGGACAATGCGATTGTCGCCCGCGTGAACACCTGGGCCAACACAAAGCCCGCACTTGCTTAGGCAGGTGTGAAAAA
>CAIKOD010000140.1 GCA_903828975.1 uncultured Methanomicrobiales archaeon
AGATATTCTTCGGGCAGGGTTTCCCGAAGGCACATTAAATTCAGAGTATTTTTAGATAGTCTCTATCCCAACCGGGGTCGCCAAAGCGGCGGGGCGGAGCCCTGGGAGCGTGGGTTAATTTCGGAACAACCCAAAATCGCTAGAAATTATCAGAGCATTTCTATAGAGCCGGATAATCCGGAAAATCCCGGGGGTTATTCGTGATGCACAATTATTTACTGGAGGAACAACGAGACTATAGTGGTGCGTGCATGAAGGAATTGCCGGATATTCTATGGCTTGAAGAGATCAGGAAGGAGGATATTGCCGCTGTGGGCGGTAAGGGGGCCTCACTCGGAGAAATGGCAGTTATCGGGCTGCCGGTTCCGCGGGCGTTCGTGGTAACGAGCCATGCCTTCCGCAGGTTCCTGGTTGAGACCGGGCTTGAAAAAACAATTTTTAAGAATTTTGAGAACCTGGATGTCGAGAATAATGCAGCACTTGAAAAGGCTGCAGAAAAAGCGAAGGAAGAGGTGCTCAGGGCACCTATGCCCCAGTCCATGATCCAGCATATCATGGAGGCCTACCAGAAAATGGACGCCGGAGAGATGATCGTGGCGGTCCGTTCAAGTGCCACGGCAGAGGACCTGCCTGATGCCAGTTTCGCTGGCCAACAGGAGACCTACCTGAATATCAAAGGAAACCCAAACCTCCTTAAGGCAGTTCAGATGTGCTGGGCTTCGCTCTACGGGGCGAGGGCAATTTATTACCGTGCAAAGCAGGGGTTCGACGATAATTCTGTGAATATTGCAGTCGTCGTCCAGCAGCTCATAAATTCGGAGAAGGCCGGTGTAATGTTCACAACCCACCCGGTAACAGGGGAACCGCTGAGCATCATTGAAGGTTCATGGGGACTTGGAGAGTCAGTTGTTTCGGGATCGGTATCCCCGGACAAGTACATATTCGACCAGCGCTCTGAGAAAGTTGTTGACCGCCTGATTGCGAATAAGAAGATCGAGATAATAGCCGAGGGGACACATGGCACGAAAGTCGTCCCTGTATCTCCGGACAGGCAGGACGCGCAGGTCCTGTCCGACGAGGAAGTCGCCAGACTCGCCATGTTTGGAAAAATAGCCGAAAACCATTACGGTATTCCGCAGGACATTGAATGGGCAATAGTCAGGAGTACCTTTTACATCCTCCAGTCCCGCCCGATTACCACGATAAAACCTAAGGGTACCTCTTCCGCATCAGGCAGGGCCGAGTCCGGGAGCACAATAATTCTGAAGGGCCAGGGGGCCTCCCCGGGTATTGCATCAGGGAAAGTGGTAATCGTACGCGATGCAAAGGATACCAGTGCAGTCCGGGAAGGGGACATCATGGTCACAAAGATGACCAATCCGGACATGGTACCGGCAATGAAAAAAGTGGCCGCTATCGTCACCGATGAAGGTGGCATGACCTGCCATGCGGCAATCGTAAGCCGGGAACTTGGCACACCAGCAATTGTCGGTACTAAAAACGGGACACATATACTGAAACCCGGACAGACTGTCACCATAGACGGGGAGAAAGGGTTTGTGTACGAAGGTGCCGTCGAAATCCAGCAGCCGCAGGCACAGGTACAGGTTGCTGCGGTCCAGGCACAGATTATCACGGCTACATCAGTAAAAGTAAATGTCTCTATTCCGGAAGCAGCTGCCCGTGCGGCTGCCACAGGGGCTGACGGGGTAGGACTACTCAGGATCGAGCACCTGATCCTTGGCCTTAACAAGACACCCGGATGGTTCATCACCAATCATAAGGAAGAAGAATTTGTCCAGGAACTCTACAACGGCATAAAAATTGTCCTGGACGCATTTTACGGGAAATCAGTCTGGGTAAGGACGCTTGATGCCCCTACAGATGAGTTCCGGAACATGGCCGGAGGTGAGAATGAACCGATCGAACACAACCCGATGCTTGGATGGAGAGGTATCCGGCGAGACCTCCAGAGCAAAGACCAGTTCCGTTTACAGGTCGAAGCGTTCAAACGACTCTGGGAGCAGGGATATAATAACCTGGGAATCATGTTCCCGATGGTCTCCCACCCCGAGCAGTTTATCCAGGCAAAATCCATGATGAGAGAATGGGGGGTCGATGTTGAACATGTCACCCTTGGGATCATGATCGAGATCCCGGGCAGTGCCATCCTGATTGAAGAGTTCATCGAGGCAGGGATTAACTTTGCATCCTTCGGTACAAATGACCTTGTCCAGTACACACTTGCGATTGATCGGAATAACGAGAACGTTGCCTGGATGTACGACCCGAAGCATCCGGCAGTACTCCGGCTCATTCATGACGCAATTGAAGTCTGCCGTGAATATAACGTTGAATGTTCAATTTGTGGGCAGGCGGGTTCAGAACCACCAATGGTACAATGGCTTGTGGAACATGGTATCAGCAGCGTATCCGCTAATATTGACGCTGTTTCAAAAATCCGTGAGACTGTAGCACGTACAGAAAGAAAAATAATCCTCGAAAACGCGAGAAGCCGTAATGCATAAACGTGGGCTTACAGAAGAGGAAATTTTTTCCTACCTCTCTTTAAAACGGGGAGAGGATACAAGCCACGATTATATCCTGAGTTCCATGTGCACAGTCCCCCACCCCGTCGCGGTGAAGGCCCATAACCTTTTTATGGAAACTAATCTTGGAGATCCCGGTCTTTTTATGGGGACCGCGGATATAGAACAAGCCCTTATCTTACGGCTTGGTACATTATTTCATGCACCGGAGGCCTGTGGCTATGCCACATCGGGAGGGACCGAGTCCAATATCCAGGCACTCCGGATGGCAAAGGCCTGCAAAAAAAAGCACAGGCCGAATGTTGTCCTCCCGGAGTCAGTGCATTTCTCTTTCCGGAAGGCCTGCGACATGCTCGGTCTTGATATGCACACAGTCCCCCTCAATGCAGAGTACCGGATGGACGCGGGCGATGCAGCGAAGGCAATCGATGAGAACACCTGTTGCATCGTCGGTGTTGCAGGAACTACCGAATACGGCATGATTGACCCGATTCCAGAACTTGGGGAGATTGCAGTGGACCATGACCTGTTTTTCCATGTCGACGCTGCATTCGGGGGCCTGGTCATTCCATTCCTCGAACACCATGAACCGTTTGATTTCCTTGTGCCAGGGGTCAGCAGCCTTGCCGTCGACCCCCACAAGATGGGGATGAGTACAATCCCTGCCGGCTGCCTCCTTGTGCGTGAAAAGGAGATGCTCTGCGCACTCTCGATCGATACGCCCTACCTTTCGGTAAAACAGGAGTTTACCCTCGGGGGTACACGCCCGGGAGGCCCTGTGGCAGGTGCACTCGCGGTGCTCGACTATCTTGGCACGGACGGTATGGAGGCGGTTGTGCAGGGATGCATGAGCAATACCTGGCGGTTAATTGAAGGGATGGAGACATTCGGGTTCGCCCGCGCAGTAACCCCGGACGTCAATGTCGCCACATTCAATGCACCGAAAAAAGTACCGCACCCGTGGAGGGTATCATGCACACGAAAGGGACACCTCCGGATTGTATGTATGCCACATGTCCACCGGGACATTATTGAAAAATTCATCAGGGATATCGGTGAACACCATGCTTGAACGTCTTGTAAATTCTTTGGAAACGTGCCCGATTGTGAAGCGGGGAGGATATAATTATTTTATCCACCCCATAACCGATGGCGTGCCAATTGTTGATCCCTCCCTTCTGCGGGAGGTTGGTGCCGCGATGCTGAAAGCACTGGACTTAAACGGTGTAACAAAAATCGTTGTTGCAGAGGCGATGGGGATCCATATCGGTACGGTCCTCTCCCTGATGACAGATATTCCCCTGAACATTGTCAGGAAGCGTGAGTACAAGTTACCTGGAGAGATAGCAGTCCATCAGGCCACCGGTTACTCAAAAGGTGAGTTATACCTTAACGGTATTACCAGGGGCGACCGGGTTGTAATCATTGACGATGTCGTCAGCACCGGGGGAACAGTCAAAGCGCTCTTACAGGCACTTGAGATTGCAGGGGCCGATGTCAGGGACATCTGTTTTGCAATCCAGCGTGGGGAGCCTGAACTTAACCGCCCATTCAAAACACTTGTCCGGATTGAAGTCACAGACCGGGTGCGCGTGGTTGATCGATACTTCTGAACTGGTCCGGAAATTAAGAGCTTCAGGGGTAACCAGGATTGCCCTCCAATTCCCCGAGGGGCTCAAACGTAATGCAGTGAACGTTGCCTCAGTGCTAAGCGATGCCGGGTTTTTTGTTGTTATCAGTGGTGATCCCTGTTACGGTGCCTGTGACCTGGCAACAGGGCTTCTGGAGATGGTGGAACTGGTTGTCCACTTCGGCCACTCACCGCTGGATGATACCCCGTGTATTATGTATGACCCTTACCGGATGGACTTTGATACAGAAGTGCTCGGACTCGCGATTCCGCACCTTGTTTCAAAGGATATCGGGCTTGTCACGACAGTGCAGCATACCCACATGATACCGGCGATAACAGAATACCTGGTATCCAAGGGGATTACGTGCCATTCGGTGGAGGGAGGGGCACGTGCACCAAACCCTGGCCAGGTACTCGGTTGCTCCTATGGTGCTGCCAGGAAGTGTAATAAAAAAGAGATCCTGTTTGTCGGGACGGGCCAGTTTCACCCCCTTGGTGTCCAGCTAGCAACAGGAGCCCGTGTTATAGCCCTCGACCCCTACTGCAGGACCGTTGAAGTTGTCAATGCTGATCGATTTCTAAGGCGCAGGTTTGCCCTTATAGAGGTTGCAAAACGATCGGGGAATTTTGGCATTATCCTGACTCTGAAAAGTGGGCAGCAACGACGGGAACTTGCAGAACGCCTTGCAATGATGAGGAAAGATGCCTTTATCGTCGCGGTGCATGAAGTTTCCCCGGATGAACTTCTGAACCTCGGTTTTTCCTGCTATGTAAACACGGCCTGTCCCCGACTTGCCTATGATGACCAGGATCGGTTCTCTGTCCCGGTAATCAGCCCGCAGGAATTTGAGATTGTATGTGGTTCCAGGACATTTGAAGACTACCAGATCGACGAGATAATCTGAAATGAAACTTCGTCAGCTTGAAATACTCCTCGAAAAAGTGGCAGGATTTTCATGCCCTGCAGCTCACCTGGAGCAGTATCCTACTTC
This sequence comes from uncultured Methanomicrobiales archaeon, assembly GCA_903828975.1. Taxonomy (GTDB): domain Archaea; phylum Halobacteriota; class Methanomicrobia; order Methanomicrobiales; family Methanospirillaceae; genus CAIKOD01. The sequence continues at coordinate 5,175 of CAIKOD010000140.1, forward strand.
GGCCCCGCTCGCGGCCAGGCTATTGTTCCATGCAGCCCAGAACGGCGATATTACAGGTAAGAACACGTGTGATCTCGGTTGTGGTACAGGTATCCTCACCATTGGAGCTGCACTTCTTGGTGCGGAGCAGTCAACCGGAATAGACATTGACGAAAAAGCACTTGAAATTGCACGGCTGAATGCAGAGAAATTCGCAGTGACGGCCAGTTTTCTGCAGGCTGATATTACATCTTCAACGAAACTTCCCGGCAGATGGGATACAATTATTATGAACCCGCCCTTCGGTGCCCAGGTACTGCATGCAGACAGGGTATTCATCGATTGTGCAATTGATGCGGGAAATGAAATTTACATGATTGCAAACACCGGCTCAATACCGTTTGTCAGGTCCTATGTAAAAGGCCGGGCCAATATACGGGAAACAATTGAATCGGTGCTCCCAATCAGGCACAGTTTCCATTTTCACAGGAAAGAGGTCAGGAATATCAGGGTCGAGATAATTCACATGAACAGGTGTGCGTCCCCGCAATGACAGAAAATTCCAGAGATTCTATCCCGATTTTGTGGCTTTCCGGGGCCCATGTAATTACCGACCTCTACCTCCCGGTGGTAACCGCGATCATCCCCCTCCTGATCAGCACGTACGGGTTCTCATATTTTCTTGCAGGTATGCTCGTCACCATCTACAATGTGACCTCTTCGATGATGCAACCGTTTTTCGGCTGGATGTCCGACCAGTATGGAATTGTTATCCATATCTCGGTCTGCCTAATGATATCGTCAGTATTTATCTCTGCAATGGGTCTTTCAGGTGATATTTACCTCCTCCTGCTCTTCGCTGCGCTTGCAGCTCTCGGCCATGCGGCATTCCATCCGAATGCTTTTTCGATTGTCAACAGCCTGTGTACCCCGGAAAACCGCGGCAAAATTACTTCGTTGTTTGTTGTCGGTGGAAACATCGGATACGCGGTCGGGCCACTCCTTGCCGCCGGAATAATCTTCTATTTTGGCCTTTCCGGGCTTCCATTGCTTGTAATACCTGCCCTTCTGATGGCGGTTGTTCTCTGGAGGTCGTTTCCGGTGAAGAATGGTATGGCTGGCATACGCAGGAGATCTTCAGTGGATAGGGTCCCCCTGGCGACATATCGACCAATTGTTCCTTTATTCTCGGCCTCGGCATTACGTGCCTGTGCCATTTTCTGTGCATTGGCTTTTTTCCCATCTTTTCTTATAAACCGCGGACTGGACCTGATATCCGCAGATATCCTGATATCCGTGATGCTTCTTGCGGGAGTTGCCGGTCAGCTCGCCGGGGGACACCTTTCGGATATATTTGGACGTAAAGAGTACGTCATTGCCGGGAGCATCCTTGCAATTCCTTCATTTTATGGGTTTATCTTTACCACCGGACTTATTTCAGTATGTTCACTTCTGGTGTTCGGCTTCGCCCTATGGTCCGGTTTTGCCGTGACGGTCGCTATTGCGCATGAAATGATCCCGGGAAAGGTGGCATTCACCTCCGGTCTCATGCTTGGGCTCTCTCTTGGTATAGGGGGCCTCGGTGTCGCGTTATTCGGTCTCATTGCAGACCGGTATTCCCTGGAGTCTGCGCTTCAACTGTTACCGTTCCTGATCATTATCGCAGGAGTGCTGATTTATCTCCTGAAATATCCATGGAAATCCTGGCATGGTTCATAATCATATTCAATAATCACAGATGCCGGTAAATTGTTGTGCCGGCCTCCATAGATCCCGGGTTTTTTTATGGTCCGGTTATCTCTAAAAATCAATCGATCTCTTTTCCATGCTTATGTTTTTTTAAGATTGAGATCGATATAACATGGAGTTTGATGCATTATGGATAAAATGGGTATTGCAGCATTGGTATCCGGCCTGATATTGATAGGACTTGGTATCTACGGTATAGTCATATTCCTTCCGGAAGTCGTTTTCGTATTGAAAGGTATCATCGGTATTATCGGTATCTTTATCGGTATTTTCCTCGCAATATTTGGCGTTTTACTGATTAAGGACTAATTTTTTCCCTAATAAAAATACATAAAGTTTTTTTGGCACCCTTTTATTTCTTTGACGGTTCAGATGAACCATGATATTACCATAGCAATTATTACGACAATAATAAGCCATTTAAGGATTGTCCATGCTATTTTACCAAGAAAACCAAGGATAACAAATACTACTGCAATAATGAGAAGAAAGATCAACAGGTTCATCATAATTCCTAACGCTCCTTTCAACTGATAGATTGCCTTCTATATAATTGATGCACTATCAGACCGGATAAAAAATAGCGGCCTTGTTGAAACCCTTTCAAATCTGTCTTGCAGATTCGGTAATTCCTAAATTAGTAACGCTCCCCGTGCTTCGCTCCGCCGCATTGGCGGCCCCATGTGAGATAGAGACTATCCAAAAATACTCTGAATTTAATGATCCTTCGGGAAACCCTGCCCAAAGAATATCTTAATGGGGGTGGGGCAGGGAGGGGGCGAAACTCCCTCTCGTATTCGTATTTCCCTCTTCTTTTTTATGAACCCGTAGGATTTCTAAAGTGCCGGAAAATGGGTTATTCCCCGAGTTTCAGGTTTCCAGATACAAATTTTGAGATGAAAGTAAATGCATTAATTCTCCATCTGCCTTCCTGCTGCACTAAGCGGATATCATAGCTGCCGACGAATAATTTCGTGTTCCTGTTAGACCTGTTCGGAAGGTAATGGTAGGCAATACCGTAACAGAACACATTTACTTCATTTTCAAGAAACCTTACCAGGAAATTACCAACCTGGTGATGTATCGCTTCAAAACACTCAAGAGCATCCTGCCAGTCCTGGATAATACGGCCACGAGACAGTATTTCCGGATTTCCTTCGGTCAGGGTGGTGTTAAAAAGTACCTTATCAGTAAGACATGAACTGACTGAATCCCAGTCCCTGTTATCAATACTGACAAATAATGTTGTAACGGCCTCAATGACCCGTTCTCTTTCCGTAAATGGTTGAGGTTCTCCGGTCATGGAATCTTCACTCGTTGTATAAGGAGGTGCAGAGTAAAAAAAGTATTACACGATTATGGTACCAGCTGGTTTCCGTAGCCGTGTATTCAAGCTAAAATTGCAGGAAGAATAAATAGAATTCCAATTTTTTCCCGCTTGAGTATCGATACCTAACAGTACACTTAATAAAATCTGTCAAAAGGATAGTAATTACCATATATCATTCAGATCTGACTCTGGTGCATCCATTTCTGATGCGATGATATGAAAATTTACTGAATCAAAGCTTACGCTCTGTTGGTGCAGAATAATAAAATAGAATCACTTCTTTTCGATGTAAGAAGGGTAATAGCAGCGAAGTAAAGTTCCCGAGGACTCGCGTACCTCAGTACCGTAGACTACGTGAGTTGGCTTAACTGCTGGGTTCGGAATGGGTCCAGGTGTTTCCCAACTGCTATGGCCGCTATTACCCAAAGCCAAGGTCCGGATTTGAACCGGAGTGTAGCTGATCTGCAGTCAGCCGCGTGGCCGCTCCGCCACCTTGGCAGCCGTGTAAGGCGCCAAATACTATAGTGTGTATTTGAATAATTAGGTTTGCACTTCAGGATTTCGTCTAGGTTTGACGTGGTGAGCACTAGTGATTGGACGTTAGTACTTGCGGACTAAACACGTCGTTGCCTTCGTGCGTACATCCCAAGCCTATCAAACGAGTCTTTTACTCGTGTCCTCAACGGAGTCTCTTTTTAGGCCGGGTTTCAAGCTTAGATGCTTTCAGCTTTTATCCCTTGGCGCGTAGCTGCTCGGCACTGCCTTGTCAGACAACCGATCGACCAGAGGCGCCGA
>CAIKOD010000141.1 GCA_903828975.1 uncultured Methanomicrobiales archaeon
CATGATACATCACATGTTGCTGCAACAAGGAAATTGATGTAGTGTAAGTCAGAAATCTGGATCCTATTAACCACGTAATATATTCAGTTATTTATATATATTGATCTTTCTATTTGCTTCTGTCTTTGCGTAACTCCTATTGCAGATTGGTAATTCCAAAATTTCGTCACGCTCCCGGGGCTCCGCCCCGCCGCTTTGGCGACCCCGGTTGGGATACGGATTGATCTTCAAATCTCTGAAATTTCCTTGAATGTCCAAATTGAACCCTGCCAATGAATATCTTATCGGGGGTGGGGCAGAGAGGGGATGAAACCCCCTCCTGTCTACAGATCCCCTCTTTTTTTAAATATGCAGGGTTTCTACAGAGCCGGATTAACCAAATATCTGTTTTGACATTTCCAGCGCTTCGACAGCCGGAAGTTTTTTCCCGGTCAGAAACTCGATGCAAGCCCCGCCACCTGTTGAAATGTGGGTAAAGTGCTTCCCAAGCCCAAGCTTTTCAATTACCGCAGCGGTATGGCCACCACCTACTACTGAGAAATCCACCGTTGATGCCGCTTTCAGGAGTTCGTAGGTCCCTGTCGCGAAATCGGGCTCCTCGAACACCCCGGCCGGGCCGTTGAATACCACGGTACCTGCAGACTTCAATTGTTTTGAAAGCAGGCTGATCGCATCCATCCCAAGATCCAGGACCGGAGCATCCCCTGGTATCGCGTTGACAGGAAATTCTACACGCCTGTTCCCTTCCCGGACTGCAACCCAGTCAGGAACAATAATCCGCTCCCGGAAACGGTCAAGGAGGTCCCGGGCATGGACGATCTCCTTATCATACTTCAGCTGGTGGATCAACTGTGTAGAAGGCGAACCAATATCAAAACCGAGGGCAATGAGAAACACATTCGCAACTACTCCTATTACCATTACCTCGTCTGCAATACCATGTTCAAGGACATACCGGGCAACTGCTATCGAATCATCGACCTTGGTACCTCCAAGCACCATGCACATAGGTTTCGGCGCCCCGAGGAACACCCTGCTCAATGTTGAGACCTCCTTCTCCATCAGGAGACCGGCAGCCGATTTCATGGCCAGCGGGAGCCCGACAACCGTAGGCTGCGAGCGGTGTGCCGTCCCGAATGCATCGTTGATAAAAATATCCCCCATTCCTGAAAGTTTACGCACAAGATGGGTCTTCTTTGCTTCTTCGGGTTTTAATGCCAGGTTTTCTTCAGCATTAAACCTGACATTCTCAAGCATTAACACTTCTCCCGAACGCATATTCCTGACAGCGTCCCGTGCTGATGTTCCGAAGATATCATCGATATAGAAAACCGAACGCCCGAGCATCTGGGATAATTTCTCTGCATGGGCTTCGAGTGTCGTGAAGTCCTTTTTACCAGGACGGCTCTGGTGTGTCACGATCACGACCCTGCTTCCCTTCAGGGCCTGTATCGTAGGTATATGTTCACGAAACCGTTTATCATCGAGAATAAGGTTTGATGTGGGGTCGATGGGGGAATTGAGGTCAAGCCTGAGCAGGACCGTTTTCCCGTCAGTTCCCATTTCATTCAGTGTGCCGATCGGCATCTGCACCTCATGGTTACAATTATGCCTTCATTCTTGCCTTGATCTTTTTCAGGCGGAAGAGCTCTTCCCGTTCCATCTCATCGAGACGCATCTTGATAAAGTCCCGCGCCTCGGAAAGTTCCGGGATCACCTTGAACTCTAACGCATTAACGCGGCGTTTCGTGGACTCAATCTCACTAAGGAGTCGTTTCATCGTGGTCTCAATCTCAGCACTCTCGATGATTGCTTCAACGAGCTCCTCAAAGGAGGTTGCAGTCTCGTCGATGATCGAAGTCGTACCGAGTACCCCGTACCCACGGTCGACAAGGCTCTTTCTCACCTTCGAAGACTCGATTTTTGGGACGACTACCCCCATGATATTTTTTGAGGTAAGGGTGATCTGGGGGACCTCCTTGACAGAGAATGCGGCAGATTTAACCCCTATTGCACCTTCGACCGTGTTCGCAAGTGCCATGCTTTCAACTGCCCGCTGGTATTTCTGCAGCAGTTCTCCACGGCTGTCTTTGGCATCCGCAAGGACCTTGAAAAATTCAAGGATCAGTCCGTCACGCTTCATCTTGAGAATTTTATAGCCACGCTCGGAGAGCGCAATCCGCCTTTTAAGGTTGATCAGTTCTGAACGTGTCGGCTTAATATCTCTGAGCGCCATGTAACGTTACTCCTTTGCTGCCCCTGCTTTAAATTTGGGATGATACCGGTTTATAAGGTCCCGGTCAATACGGGTGAGCTGTTCCACTGGTAACGTTGAGAGCAGGTCCCAGGCGAGATCAAGCGTGTCCACGATTGTCCTGTCCTCGTCGTATCCCTGTTTTACAAACCGTTGTTCAAAGAGGTCTGCAAATTCAAGAAGCATCCGGTCACGTTCTGAAAGGGCATCCTTACCCACAATCGCGACCAGGCCCCGGAGGTCGTTTCCTTCCGCATACCCGGCATACATCTGGTCAGAGACCTTTTTGTGGTCTTCCCTCGTATGACCTTTTCCGATACCCAGGTTCATCAGGCGGGACAATGAGGGCAGCACGTTGATCGGCGGGTAGATACCCTTCCGGTGAAGCTCACGGGAGACCACGATCTGCCCTTCGGTAATATACCCGGTAAGGTCAGGGATCGGGTGCGTGATATCGTCACCTGGCATCGTCAGGATGGGGATCTGGGTTACAGAACCTTTCAGGCCCTTTATAATCCCTGCACGTTCGTAGATACTTGCAAGGTCGGTGTACATGTAACCAGGGTAACCGCGACGACCTGGCACTTCTTCACGGGCTGCGCCGATCTGACGGAGTGCTTCACAATAATTGGTCATGTCGGTAAGGATGACCAGCACATGCATTCCTAGCTCGAATGCAAGGTACTCTGCCGTTGTAAGGGCAAGACGCGGCGTGATAATCCGTTCGACTGCCGGATCGTCAGCGAGATTTAAGAACACCACGGCACGCTCGAGCGCTCCTGTGCGTTCAAAGTCCTTCATGAAGTGGTTTGCCTCTTCCTTCGTGATACCCATGGCCGCGAAAACCACGGCAAAAGGTTCTGTGGAACCGATTACTTTTGACTGCCGGGCGATCTGGAGTGCCACATTATTATGGGGAAGACCAGCTGCCGAGAAAATCGGGAGCTTCTGGCCCCTGACAAGTGTGTTTGTCCCGTCGATGGTTGAAATACCAGTCTGGATAAACTCATTTGGTGATGCACGCGCATAGGGGTTGATTGCCGCCCCGGTGATGTCCAGGCGTTTTTCCGGGACTATTTCAGGGCCGCCGTCAATCGGCTTCCCGCCACCAGAGAGGATACGTCCGAGCATCTCCTTTCCGACAGGCATCTTGATAGTTTCTCCGGTGAAACGGACACCACTGTCCCTTCCGATACCGGCAGTGGTCTCAAAGACCTGTACAACGACAAGATTATCGCTCGTGTCGAGCACCTGCCCGCGTTTAACGGTACCATCAAAGGTAACAATGTTGACCAGCTCACCGTACCCGATAGGCTCAGTCTTCTCGACAAACACGAGAGGACCGGCAATTTTCGAAATCGTCCTGTATTCTTTCATGCTGCCGCCCTCAGTGCATTGAATTCATCGTCCATCTCTTTTGCAATCTTCTCGAGCTCGGGTTTATAGTCCTTTATGAACTTGATCTGGGGCAGGTCGTTCTTTGATTTGGACGCGATAATCTGTGTTGGAGTCACACCAGCTGCCTGGGCTGTGGCCGAAAGGTCGGCGAACAGCTTGATCGACTTCATGATATCGTACTGCTTCTTCATGTCACAGAATGTGTCGACCGGGTCGTAGGCATTCTGCTGGAGGAAGATTTCACGTATCATGCGGGCAACCTCGATCGTGATCTGTTCGGTCTCCGGCAGGGCATCTGAACCAACCAGTTGCACGATCTCCTGGAGCTCGGCCTCTTTCTGGAGGACTTCCATTGCCCAGGACCTCAATGTGTTCCACTCGGGTGAGACCTCGCGGTCGTACCAGTCGTGGAGGGTATCAAGATACAGGGAATAAGAGTTTAACCAGTTGATGGCAGGGAAATGACGGCGCTGTGAGAGTTTCGCATCGAGCGCCCAGAAGACCTTGACAATTCGGAGTGTATTCTGGGTAACAGGCTCAGAGAAATCTCCACCGGGTGGGGATACCGCACCGATAACTGATACGGAACCATTTCCGCCAGCGAGTGTTATCACAAGCCCTGCACGTTCGTAGAACTCCGAGAGCCGGGCTGCAAGGTATGCAGGGTATCCTTCCTCACCAGGCATCTCTTCAAGACGTGATGAGATCTCACGCATTGCTTCTGCCCATCGCGAGGTGGAATCTGCCATCAGCGAGACATCGTATCCCATGTCACGGAAATACTCCGCAATCGTGATGCCGGTATACACCGATGCTTCTCGTGCCGCTACCGGCATGTTGCTCGTGTTTGCGATAAGAACTGTCCTCTCCATAAGGGGCTTACCGGTCTTCGGGTCTTCGAGTTCAGGGAATTCGGTCAGCACTTCTGTCATTTCGTTGCCGCGTTCACCGCAACCGATGTAGACCACGATCTCCGCATCGCTCCATTTTGCAAGCTGCTGCTGGGTAACGGTCTTACCGCTTCCGAACGGGCCCGGAATTGCAGCGGTCCCACCTTTTGCGATCGGAAAGAGCCCGTCAAGGATCCGCTGACCGGTAATCAATGGGATCTCCGGGTTCAGCTTTTCTTTTACGGGTCTTGGAACACGCACAGGCCAGCGCTGCATCATGGTTAGTGAAGTGCCGTCCTCAAGAACGCACACTACATCATCAACGGTAAAAGAGCCTGATTTAATGCTTTTTACTGCACCACCCTTGAGATTCGGGGGGACCATGACTTTATGGACAATATTCGTTTCCTGCACTTCACCGATGATACTCCCTCCGATGACCTTGTCACCTTCTTTAACCAGGGGCTTAAATTCCCACTTCTTGTCGTGGGGAAGCCCTGGTGCAGAAACACCTCTCTCGATGAAATTTCCCATCTTGTCGACGAGGACGCTTAAAGGACGCTGAATGCCATCGTAGATATTTGTCAGGAGACCTGGGCCCAGTTCAACCGCAAGAGAAAGTCCTGTGTTCACTACAGGTTCCCCGGGTTTGATGCCTGAAGTATCTTCGTAGACCTGGATGATGGTTTCCTCACCCTGGATCTTGATGACTTCGCCCATCAGTGCCTCGTTCCCGACTTTGACTACGTCGTACATGTGGGCATCGAAATTCACTGCCGTGACAACCGGCCCTGAAATCCTTTTAAGAACACCCTTTTTGTCGATTTTTGAATCTTTTTCATTCACTTCCACAGATCAACACCCACTGATCTCTTGATTCTCTCTCTCATGGACAACCCGCCTTCTTCCCCGCCGATTGCAATTATCGTCGGCTTAACAGAATTTTCAAGTTGTGTCCTGAGCCGCACCGGGATCCGGTTCATATCGCTGTTGTTCAGGACAAGGATCCCGACGTCGTTGTCCCCAAGAACCCCGTTGATATATTCTGTGAGCTTTGCTTCGTTTTCTGCTGCATACGTCTTCCTTATTCCGGCAAGCCGGAACCCAAGGATAAACTCACTGTTTCCTATGACTGCAATCTCCATCTACATCACCAGGTACCCTTTTATCCGGTCAGTGGGGAGTTTTGACTCCTTCCCACGGGCAATAGCACGCAGATTGAAGACCTCGTACTTTTTCTTCTCAAGATACACAAGGATCGGGTGGATAGAAAACGGGTTTAGTTTTGCCATTTTCTCCATCTGCTCGATCTGCACCCTTATCAGGTCAATCTCAATCTCCCGGATCGGTTTATCTCCCCTGAGTGTATCAAGAACTGCAAGGAGCGTTTTAACACGGACCCTCGCCATAAGGGCATCAATAAATTCGTTCTGATCTGGGATTGAATGCAGTTTCTGGAGCTCCTCCACCGTGAATGTTCCCCCGGGGATCATCATTTCCCGTGCATCTTCCTCGAACGTATCCATGCGAAGCCGGAAGAGGTTCTTGATATTGGTGATATCGATATCAAGTCTGATATAATTGAGGAACAGTTTTCCACCCTTCATCGCGTTTGCATCGCTTATAAGATTCTGGTAGAAATCCTTATACAACTCATTTTCCATGTGGGAAAGTGAGTTACTCTGGACGGCAGCAGGGAATTCCTTAACAACTACCGGGTACAGCTTCTTCCCCTTGAGTGCCTCAACAATTCTTTCAGGTGAGTCCTCAATAAGCAGCCGGTCAAGGAATACCCGGTCAAGCTCTCCCGCCGGGATCAGTATTTCCTTAATTTTTCCCGGCTTCAGGCCCTGCCGTTTACCCCGGAGAATGGTAAGGATATTCTGAATATCCCAGCGCCTCAGATAGGCCTGTGTAAATGCCTTGAGTGTTCCGGGAGTGATAGCGATAATTGCCTGGTATTCCTTGGCAAGGTTCCATGATAAGGCGATCTCGATCAGATCAATGCCATGAAACGAGGCACTGAGCTCATCGATCTCCCGCTTATACTCAAGTTCTTCTATAGACCGGGTGATCTCCGGGAGGCTCATATTCAGCATCCTGAGGTACTCTTCTTTCGGCAGAAGTTTTGATTTCCTGACCCGCATCCTTGTACAGACATAAATATAAGGAGCCGGTCCAGCCCTCATTTCAGCCATGCTACTACCTCCTTACCTGAACAGGATATCAGATGCATCCTTTAGCCCTGTTTCCCATACACGATCCAGGAATGTGCGGTAACTCAGATCAATCTGCAGGGTCCGGTCTTTACTCTCGATTATGACCCCGCCTTCAATATCCATCACATTCCCGGGGGAATACCCTGGAAATTCTCCCTTTTGTGCGATTGTCTCCTTGAGGGAAGGCATATCACGTGCATTGCAGTGTACAACCCCTTCGGAGATCTGTTGTTTTGCGTCTGAAAGAAGTGCCCTGATTGCTTCCTTATGGAAACTATCAGGCAACTTTTTGAGGGATTCGAGGGCGTTACTGTATGTTTCATCGAGCAGTGCCTTCTGGGTATTGAGAAGATTTCTCTTAACCAGCAGGTTTGCAGCAGAGACTTCCTGGCTCTCGATGTGCCTTACCTGCTTTTCAATAGATTCTTCTGCAGCGAGCTTGATCTTGGATGCCTTTTCCTGGCTTCCGGACAGGATGTATTCTACTTCCTTCCGTGTCTGCTCGCGGATTGCTCCCGCCTCATTCTGCCCTTTGGCCCTGATCTCTCCGACGACTGCTTCCAGTCCCATGATCTGCCCCGCTTAGCTGAATAACACGAGGAGTGCGACCACGAGTCCGAAGATAACAATCGTTTCAGGGATGACAGTAAACAGCAGGGCAAGACCGAAAATATCCTTGTTTTCTGCTGTGGCCCCAACGGCCGCCGAACCAATTGCCATCTCGGCAACCCCTGTGCCTAGTCCTGTGAGACCAACAGCGAGTGCTGCGGCGATTCCCTTCATTCCAATCTGCGATGCTTTCATGAGTTCAATATCTGTAATTGCTGCTACAATTTCTGCTGGCATTTTTAATCCTCCGTAAATCTTCTAATCATTCCAAATGGATTGTATTTTATGCCTCCACCTTTGTAGAACTTGGTGAAGAATTCGACATACTGTAACCTGAGGGACTGAAGCCCTCCACCAATAAGCCCAAGCACTCCGTTACCTATGTGTCCGACGATAAAGACGAGCACACCAACGAGGATGATGATAATACTCACCGGGGTAAAGTTCTGGAGCTGTGGTTCAATGATCATTCCGATGGCAATCAGGTTGACTACCATTGCAATAGCTACTGAAGAGAGACCGACTGCCACAAGACGGGCAAATGATAGGATATGACTGATGATACTCGGTATCTCGACAATTTCAGTCGGGTTATCCCGTGCAATGAACAGGATACCAAGCACAAGCATCACTGCACCGGTTAATGCGGCAATGTTAAGCCCTGCAATAATGGGGGGAAGCACGGTTAAGTCCGGCATAAACGGAATGGGGAATGCTGACCAGATCATGGACAGGAGGCCCCACATCAGTAAAATCCAGCCGACATTTGCCAGTACGGCTTTCATCCGGTGCCCACCATGGTCCATTCGGGCATGGTTGATTATGCCCAGTAACCTTCCCAGTGTGATGTAGAGGATTCCAATCCAGATCGACATGACCAGCAATCCAGGAATTGCGGCCCCTTCACCATGTGTAGTCCCTATGTTCATGTGCCGCGAGAAAATCAGTGGTTCCCATGGTAATTTGAACCCGAGAAATTCAGAAAATAAAATTCCGAATATAATCGTTGAAATTGCAAAAATCGTGAGTAGATTCACCAGTTGTGCACCGTCCCCTCTCTTGATGTAACGACGCAACACCAGGCTTAACACTAACAGCACCAGTCCGTACCCGACATCTCCAAGGATTAGCCCGAAGAATAGCGGAAATACGAAGGCGATAATCAGTGTGGGATCGATCTCTGTATACCTCGGCCTTGAATAGGTGTCCATAATCAGCTGGGCAGGGCGGGAGAACGATGGATTATCGTACTCCATAGGGACAACATCGTGCTCGAGGTCAACCGGGATTTCGGTAATGTAACATTTTTCTTTGGTTACCCGGTTAATTGCCTCAGTCAGACCCGCGACTTCGTCAACCGGTACCCATCCTTCCGCAACGAACGACTGATCTGTTGTCGCGAACCGGAGTGGAGCTTCAGCTTTTGAAACATCTGTTGTGAGGAGCTCATCACAGGCGAGCAGGAAACCTGCATATTTTTTCCTGTTCTCCTCTAATTTTGCAGTATTTGCTGCAATTTGTTCCGTTACTGAAATAATCTGCAACTGGTATGAACTAATCGCTACCGATGCAGGACCCGTTTCTCCGGGTACCTGTACCTGCTGGAACATCGCATCACCGAGAACTTTTTCCACTTGTGAACGGTATTCAACCGGTACAATTATAACAATAAAATTCCCTGCCTTGGAAGGGGAATAAAAATGTTCATGCGGGATTTCCAGGGTTACATCGTGGGCAATCGGTCCGGCAAATACAGCAAGGGACTCATAACCACGTAAAAGTTCAAGGTCAACCGGTATTTCCGCAAAAGGTTTCAGGGCCGCAATCTTCTGTTCAAGGTCCTTCCCCTCAGTTTCGAACCTCGAACGCATCGTGGTAAGACCCTCGGTTTCTTTCTCGATAACAGGGAGGTCCCGCTCAATCAGGGACCTGATTTCTGAAGTACGTCGCCGGGTACCAGGATCCTCATCGTCAGCTTTCACCATGTACGCCGCGGTGAGGGAGCGGATTGTCAGTAGATCACTGGATACCTCACTTGCACCTGCAAGAGGCATGCCGATTCTGAACCCTTCGTATTCCTCTTTGGCCTGGTCTGTGAACTCTTCGATATGAAACACACCGTGGCGGTAGAGCTCCTGGATAACCGGCTCCATCTGGTCCTTGGAGGCCGCAATGAACAGGCGGCTCATCTGCCTAGGCTTTAACATGCAGCTGCTCCCTGAACCGGGATACCAGTAATGCTACTGCCCGTTCAAGGTTTCTTTTGCCCTGGTCCCGCAGTGCAGCCGCACCTTGTTCACCCTCCCTGATGATCCGGGCATGGGCTTCTGCGGCATGTGTCCTGGCATCCGCCATGCGTTTCTTCCTGTACTCTTCCGCGGTGTTGTTTGCCTTGATAATCAGGTTACCCGCTTCAAGCTCTGCATTGGCAAGACTTTTTTTCCTGTCCACCTCTGCATTACGTATCGTTGTTCCATACTCTTCTTCTGCAGCTTTGATGTCTTTCAAGACCTCAGTCTTCATCCAACCCTCCTCTCATGATACTAGTACATTTTAGGAAAAACACTCTTAAATGTGTTGTTATTTATTTCATCTGAAACGGAGGGATTATACAGTATTCCGAGTAAAAATACCCATTTACCGGAGTAATTAAAAAAACCTGCCTCTTTTCGTACCATATTTTTACGATTCCGGACACTGGTGCAGTCGCAGATGTAAAAGGACCCGGTTTTCATGTATAGGGAGGGAAAGGAGGAAAAGAATATTGTATTATTGAAACAGGGTAGTCCTCATCAGGACCTTCCATAACCACCCCGCCATTCACCGTGGTAAGCACCAATCCCACAAATTCCCCGTTGGCGCAGAGAACATCCTGCTCCGGATGCGTACCGCGCTCAATTGAACAACTGAGCCTGATACGATCACCCGCAGAAATAACGTACCTGAGCCGCCTAGACCCGGGATGCCCTTTTGGTAAAACCAATAGCGGACACCGGTATGTCCTTACCAGCTCGAGGAGCATCAAGGCCGGCTCTACCATCCCACCTTCAGGAGCAGATACGACGATGAGATCATCAGGTGACAACCCCTTGCAGTATTCATTGTCTGAAGTCTCAATACAGATGCAAAGCTCTGTTCCAGCTTTCCCTATGAGAAGAAAAGAATTGTTGCCCTGGATGAGAAGGTACTCGTTTCCTGTTCCAAGGTTATGCTTCTTCGACATTATCTGACTGGCATGACGGACAGATTGGTTTTTTTCCAATTCCTTTGAAGCGTTCGCCGCAATCCCTGCAACGGTAATCCTTTCCCTTGATACGTTCTGTATACTCTACATCCATCGGGCCGCCGACACTGCACATATCTCTATCACCTGTTCAGTCCTTCATCACCTGAAGTATTTATTCTTATTCCTTATCCCTGGTATTTTTACAATCGGTGACCATAACTGCAGGAATATCCAGGTTTAAGATATTTATTCTGAAAATTTTTATAGGGCCCCGATAAAGCAGGGAAATTAAAATTATCAGATAATTATCATCCACGAAAGAATAGTACTGCTTTTTAAAAATGATAATTTACCATGGTTCTATCAACATATATAAAGTAAATTTAAATTGCAATTAAAGTGGAAAACCCGCCAGTTGCAGCAGGATAAGAATAAGGGCACCGGGTATTCCCCCGAAAAGGCAGATAAGAAATGTAAGGGGTGTAATGGGAATATCTGGTTTTCCGACTGCCCCGAGCACATGAAAGTAATTCACAAAAAAAAGCAACAGCAGACCAAGGACCGAATTAATAACCAGCTTCATGAGATTTTTAATGATAAAAAATCCTACCACAATCGCTACAATGAGGATAGTAATAAGAAATGTATAGCTGGAAAGAGGCACATCGGTCATTAATAAATAAAAAACCCGGATATCATAAAGTATTTTCGGTTTATCGTTTTATTTTCAGGCTTTTCAGGAGAGGTTCCGGATTTTGGGGAATAATTTACGTGATTATTCACAATATTACCCTGCTGGATCCCGATTTTTTAGATTTTTCCCGATCGGGTAAGTTCCAGTAAAGCAGGTTCACACGTCAGAAAAATTCTTCCATAAATAGAAGATTAAATTCCGATAATACGCTGCCCTGACAACCTGATTTCTGGGAGGACCATTGCACCAATAACCCGTTCCCCATGGGCTATTCCCTCGATCTCTTTTAGCAGATCGAATACATTTCCTGCATACATGGCTTTTCGTACAGGGTTTCCAAAATCACCGTTTTCGATCCATGAGGGGTTGGAGATCTCGACGGAAAAATCCCCGCTCATGGGATTGGCAGTATGGGCCCCGACAACATCATGCACATAAATCGCAGGTTCATCCCTTGTGTTGGTGCGTGGACCGTCAAATACAAGGTTATGGTAACCAATCCCTGGCAATCCCCCGTATCCCGAGCGTAATGCACTTCCGGTACTATTCTTTCCATACCGGTAACCTGTCTTCAGGTCATACAGGAATTCTGTAAGGACCCCATCCCTGACAATATCGATACGCCGTGTCGGGACGCCCTCCGCATCCCACCAGGTACTACCGGGACCGTAATTCCGAAACGGGTCATCATACATCGAGATGCTGGTATCCACCACTACTTCACCGATGGATTTGGCCAGTTTAGACCGGCCTGCATGGACACTCCGCCCGTTTACGGCCGGGACAAACACGTTTCCAAGCAACTGGGCTAATGCCATGGGTGATAGGACCAAGGAATAGTCTCCGGTCGGCAGTCCCTCACCAGACCTGCCATGATGTGCAAAAAAAGCTGCCTTCCTCCCGACATTCTCCGGATCGACCGACCCCGTAACAGACTGGTCAAACTCGTACCCGGTCGAATTATCGCTGATTGCTTCGAGGGAGACAGATACCATGGATTTTTTTGTGGAATACCGTACCCCGTGTGAATTTGCAAGCGTGAGATATCCCGTTGAAATATCGGCTGATCCGGAGGTTACCTTCACAGGGAATTCCTCTGCGCCTTTCAGCATGTTATAAATGGCCTTCTCGACAATTCCGGCCTCGACCCGCACTTCCGGGTCGAATGACAGGAGTGGCCGCTCCTGGACGGATGGCATGGGGAGCCCTCCCCATTCCTGCGGGGTGGCAAGAGTCCCGCTGGAGACTGCTGCATCAAGACATTTTCTCCATGCCGCGGGATCGCTGGTCCCTGATGACCCGATCCGCCCATGGTCAATCGTACGGATACCAAGGCCCAGAGACTTGGAGCCTGTCGCAATTCCGATGTTAGTCTTCGATAATTCGGCAGATACCGACTCGCCCCCGGCTATATAGACCTCGACTTCTTCGACCAGGGCCTCGCCTTTCCTGATAATTGTGTCGATCAGGCCAGCCATGTCACCTGGTAGCAGGACCTCATTCTGTGCCACTGCCACCCACCACCGCATTCCGGAGCATGATATAAGGCGCCCCGTCACTGACAGGGACACTCTGACCTCCTTTGCCACAATATCCCTGTGACATTTTCCGCTCTTTCCCGCACATTTCAATCGAATGGAGAGTTGAGAGGATCTCCCCGGAAAGGGATACATCCCTTACCATCGCTTTTCTCTCCCCTTTCTCAATTACATACCCGTATTCGGCGTTAAACTGGAATACGCCTCTCCCCGGGTCTACCTGCCCGCCCCGGGAACCATAGAGGATTATCCCCGTGCTGATCCCTTCAAGCATTTCATCAAGGTCCGCATCCCCTTCCTCGATGAATGTGTTGGACATCCGCACAAGGGGGGCCTCACCAGGACTTGCCCTTGCATGGCCTGCGACCCCGTTTCCGACCGATGCGAGGGTTTCCCTGTTATGCAGGTATGCCCCCACGACCCCCTGGTCAATAATTGTTGTCCTCCCGACCCTGACCCCCTCCGCATCAACAGGGTCAAAACCGAACTCATGGAGAGACGGGTCATCAACAATAGTGATGAGACTGCTCCCGATCCGTTCACCGATCTTTCCGGACAGGACTGAATTGCCTTCATGGACAAGGTCACCCTCACTTGCATGCCCTACTGCCTCGTGGGCAAAAACACCCGCGAGTTCGGGGTCAAGAATTGCGTCCATCGTACCACCAGCGGCGGCCTTCGCATCGATGAGTGACAGCGCCCGTTCCCCTGCCGACCTCCCCATCTCCTGCTGGTGACGGATATTCAGTCCATGGATCGAATGCAGGCGCTCATACCCCATCTGGACGTTGCCTTCTCTCGAGGCCACCGCCATGATGTTGAATCCCGACCGGCATATCCCGAAAGAATATTCATTCGCACTGCTGTCGATAAAGTAGACCTGCTCGTCCCGTTCGATATACGTGGCACGTGTATTAACGATACCAGGGAGCCGGGCTGAGGATTCAATCTCCCCGAGTACCCCGGTTTTTTCCTCAAGGCTCACATCACGCGGGTCTTCTTTCATCGGGGGCACTGCAAGGACACCATGGGGGGCATCCGCAAGGGTCACAGGTTCGGTCGTGATATGTGCAAGCGATGCCGCATTCGAAAGGAGCAACTCAAATTCCCTTCCTTCCGGGGAAGAGTAATTATCAATGGTCAGTATTCCCCAGCCTGAAGGTCCCAGCACCCGGACCACCGCAGTGCTGAAAAAAGAGGTGCCGGCCGATTCTATAACCGAGTTGTCAATATCAATATGGGTTGTCTGGCCTGTCACATGCCTGACATCGTAATACCTGATGTCCCTGCCCATATTCATACCAGTGTCGGGGAAACAGGTGTTGTTTCAAGGACCTTGTTTGAGGTAGCTGCTGCCATCTTCTTCAGCTTGGCAAGGAACCCCTCATTGTTCTCAGGGACGAGGGCATACTTTAACACATCCTCGATATGGTCTACTGCGATTACTTCAACTATTGATTTGAACCGCTCTTCAATCAATACATCATCCACGTTTGACCGGGGGATGAGCACCATCTTAAGTCCCGCCTTGGCTGCAGCCTCAATCTTGAAGGTTACCCCGCCAACCGGGAGCACATCCCCCCGGACAGAAAGGGACCCGGTCATCCCGATGTCCTGGCGTACAGGGATCCCTTCAATCGCGCTGATTACTGCAGTTGCTACGCTTACAGATGCAGAATCCCCTTCAACGCCGCCATATGTGCCGATGAACTGGATATGGACATCCATGTTCTTGATATCCTTTCCTGTAAACTTCTTCAGGACAGCGCTCACGTTCTTTATTGATTCCTGTGCAATCTCCTTGAGCATCCCCGTGGCGATGACAGTCCCGCTTGCCCCCTGGGCCGGGGTGACTTCTGCCATGATGGGAAGGACAGACCCTGAATCACTGCCCATGACCGCAAGTCCGTTGACACGTCCGATCCGGGTACCCTCAATTACGGTGAGTTCATACTCACGATTGCGCTTGATATATTCATCTGACACCTGGTCCTCAATCGACCTGGCCACGGATTTCCCTGCAATAACATGTTCAGCGGTGGTGATATCCACTCCTCCCTGCCTTGCGAGGTCCCCTGCAACACGGATCAGGCCCCCCATGTCACGAAGTTTCAGGGTGAGATGACCCTTCCGGCTCGATCTCCTTCTGGCCTCCCGTATGATCTCATCTATGGCAGACCGGTCAAAATGCGGGATCTTCCCGTCGTTCTTGATCTCCTGGGCGATGAACTTGATGTATTTTTCCCGGTTTTCCGGCGTATCGGGCATGCTCTCGCTCATGTAGACTTCATACCCGTACCCCCGTATCCTCGACCTCAAGGCCGGGTGCATACCCTGTATCGCATCAAGGTTACCTGCTGCAACCATGACAAATTTGCACGGTACCGGTTCTGTCCTGACCATGGCCCCGCTTGACCGTTCACTCTGCCCGGTTATAGGGAATTCCCCTTCCTGCAGTGCGGTGAGCAGGTTCTGCTGTGAATGCGGGCCTAGCGTATTGATCTCATCAATGAAAAGCACGCCTTCATGGGCCCTGTGAATAGCACCTGCTTCAACCCGGTCATGTGACGGGGTCTCAAGACCCCCGCTCTGGAACGGGTCATGCCGTACATCTCCAAGTAACGCACCTGCATGCGAACCCGTGGCATCAACAAAAGGGGCAACGGCATTCACATCATTTGAAACGAGGAGTTTCGGTACCATTGCCTCTTCTCTTGGCGTGGCATACCGGAGCGCCATAAATACAAACGCTGCAGCAATGATCCCCATCAGCCACTGGAAGGTGATAAACGCATAGCCGACAATCCCGATCATCAGGAGCAGCATCAGGGTATTGCGGAACTGGGTCTTCTTGCGTGCCTCGGCCTTGTGGGCGGTAACAATCTGCTTCCCCCTGCTTGCCGGGACGGTCCTGATTACAGGGTTGTTATTATCGTCAGAATTAGGATAGACGAGGATATCCTGGAGTTCTTCCTTCGGGAGGAGTTCGGCCATGGCTTTGGCAAGCATCGACTTACCAGTCCCGGGGCTCCCGATCATCATAACATGCCGCCTCTGTATCGCAGCCTTTTTGATGACCTCAACCGCATGTTCCTGGCCAATCACCTGGTCAATCAGTTTGGCAGGCACTTCCACCTGTGAGGATAACTCTGTCTTCTGCTCTCCGGCAGGGATGCTGTCTTGTGTCTCTGCCTCGATATTTGTGGTTTCCATCGTCAGATTTACCTCTTTCTCACGCGTAAGTACTGGTATAATTATTTCATGCTAGTTTAAGTACTTTCAGCATGAGGTAGCATGGGATGAAGGTTATCAGTACGGAGTATTC
>CAIKOD010000142.1 GCA_903828975.1 uncultured Methanomicrobiales archaeon
GCAATCCGCATTACCCTTGTACAGGGCATAAACGACATTGACCCCCAGGGGTACGCACGCCTGGTTGCTGACTCGGGGGCAGATTACATCGAAGTAAAGGGATACATGTATCTTGGATACAGTAGAAAACGATTGCAGCGAAGCAACATGCCTGAACATGCACACGTGCGACAGTTTGCAGAGCAGATTGCAGAGCATTCAGGATATTTCATAGCCGATGAGAATTCCCTCTCTCGGGTTGTATGTATGGAGCGTGAGTCATGAGATTTGATGCTGATTCCTATAAAAAAAGGTCAAAAGAAAATTTTGAGAACGCATGGCACGAGGGCCCGTCAGTCCTGACGCCCCCGCTCCCGAACGCAACATACCCGAGGCTTGCATATAAGAGGGCAAAGGCACACCCGGTTTTTGAGACCATCAACAAGCTGAGGGAGACCTACCTCTCAATTGGTTTTGACGAGGCTGCAAACCCGATCATCATTGAGGAGCAGGACGTATACAGGCAGTTCGGCCCCGAAGCGTCGGCAGTCCTTGACAGGGTTTTTTACCTTGGAGGACTTCCGCGGCCCAACGTGGGGATTGCGAAAAAACAGCTCGACGAGATCAATGATCTCCTAAAGAGCCACGCAGGACCACTCGCCCACACCGGCCCGGCCCCCGAAGAAACAACTCATAAACCGTACCAGCCGATGTCAAATGAGACAGAAGAACGGTTACGGGAGACCCTCCACGCATACAAAAAGTCTGAAATAGACGGGGACGAGCTGACTTACGAGCTGTCAAAGGTACTCGGGGTGGATGACGCGCTCGTCGTCCATATCCTTGATGCGGTATTTCCCGAGTTCCGGGCCCTCTCACCGGAATCATCACGGAGCACCCTCCGGAGCCATATGACCAGCGGGTGGTTCATGACGCTGGGTGCGATATGGGACAAAAAACCCCTCCCAATCAGGCAGTTTTCCGTGGACCGCTGTTTCCGGAGGGAGCAGGAAGAGGGGCCGACCAGGCTGATGAGTTACCATTCTGCTTCCTGCATTGTTGCAGGGGAGGATGTGACCAACGAAGAGGGAAAGGCAGTCAGTGAGGCACTCCTGTCTGCATTCGGTTATACAGATTTTCAGTTCAGACCGGATGAAAAGAGGTCGAAATACTACATGCCTGACACACAGACGGAAGTGTACGCGAGGCACCCGGTCCATGACTGGGTCGAAGTCGCGACATTCGGCATGTACTCCCCGTCAGCCCTTGCAGAATACGGTATTGAGATCCCGGTAATGAACCTGGGCCTCGGCGTGGAACGGCTCGCAATGATCCACCATCATTCAGATGACGTGCGGCAGCTCACCCACCCACAGTTTTTCCCTGAAGTCCTCACCGACCGGCAGGTTGCCCGTGCAATACAGTACCGTGAGCAGCCGGTGTCTTCTACCGGGCAGGTGATCGCTGCTGCAGTCCGGAAGACCGCCGCAATACATGCGGCCGAACCGGGTCCCTGCTCATTTAAAGCATGGGAAGGAGAACTATCTGGCCACAGGATGACTGTTTTTGTCGAAGAACCAGAGTCCAATTCTAAATTGTGCGGCCCTGCCTGCTTTAATGAAATTTTCGTGTTCCAGGGGTCGATCCTCGGGGTCCCGGATAATGAAAAATGGCAGCAGGTGAGAACAGAAGGTGCGCCGACAGGGATCAGCTACCTGGACGCTGCATCGTCCCTTGCAGCCGCACGGATAGAAGATGCAGCCCGGTGCGGGAGGCCCGAAACCGTCCAGGTGAAGATGGCGAAACTCCCGAGTGATATCAACATCAGGGTGGCCGGGTATGCAATGCGGGCTATTACCGACAACAAGAAAAAGATAGACGTCCGGGGACCGGTATTTCTCACCGTAAGATCTGAGCTGGCGCCCAAGGACACCTGATCTTATTTCCCGGTCTCATTAGAACATACTGGCTTTGTTGAAACACACATGAACGGGAAGTTCACACCCGAACCATGAAAATACCCTTTTGTAAATCTTCACGCATTGGGGTTATTTCAGGTATGTACATGGGAAATGCTCACAAATCTATCTCATAAATTCGGGTATCCCAAATTTTAGTCACGCTCCCGGGGCTCATGCCCCGCCGTTTTGGCCACCCCGGTTGGAATAGGGAATGATCTCCAAATCCATGAAATTTTCATGAATCCTGCTGTAGACCCTGCCCGAAAGAATATCTTATCGGGGGTGGGGTAGGGAGGGGGTGAAACACCCTTCTGCTACGTATTTTCCTCTTCTTTTTTAACTACGCAGGGTTTCAATAAAGTGTGTAATGAGCCCTCAGCACATAGATGTGTATGAAAAGCTTGTATGCATGGGGGTTTCCTGGAGTTTTTCATCCCAGCCGAAGTACACACTCTATTCCCCTGGTTTTTAACACCGGGGACGCATAAACGTTTTTTTACGCAGGTGTAGCCTGCGATATGCGATTTGTTATTTCAGACAATTCTTTCGCTGTTTCCTGCAGGTACCTGATCAGGGGATCCTTTTCTGCCTCTTGTAAACAGGTCCTGCAGGGAACCACTGTATTTCGCTGAAAATGAGCCCACAATTGAAGTGATAATTACCATTGCCGCAATTGCCGATGATACTACCGGAGACCCGTACAATGCAGCAAGTGCGATGGAGAACTCTCCCCTTCCAATTGTATTTGCCCAGATTTCAATACCAGAGCTCTTACTGCCGTGGACGACCTTACCGATCAACAGGCCGGAAACGAGTTTGGATATGAGGGCAAGGATGCTGAGGGCAAGGATGAGCATAACCGGTATGCCGCCTGAGAAATCCACGCTTATCCCGAAGAACACGAAAAATATTATCAGGAATACATCCTTAAATGGCCGGGCCTGTGCTTCGAATGCGGCAGGGTCCGTTGAAGCGAGCGCTGTACCAAACGCGATTACCATCAGGGTTTCAGGTACCCCGATTGCCTTTGACCCGAATGCAATGATGACCACGGCGGCAAAGGTAAGGAACACCGGGAGTTCATCGTCGCGGTTGATTACCTTCTGGATTAATTTCTTTCCGAAATGCGATATGAGGTAGAACGCAAGGAGAATTACCGCTATCTTCGCGATAAATCCCAGCGGATTGTTTATCGATGTTGAAAGGAGCGTGAGAAAGATAATCAGGACAATATCCTCGAATACCATCATCCAGACGATAGTTTCTGCCTCCCTCATCATCAGCTTCTTATTCTCCACCAGGGAGGCAACGGTCATTGCCGTGCTGCTGATAAAGAAAGCCGCAGCAATGACGAGCGACTCGGTAAGCGTGAACCCGATGATGTAGGCTGCCAGGAACCCGATTATCATATTGATATTGAGATCGATCAGGCCGCTCGAGAAGAAGGTCTTCTGGTTGGACAGGATCCGGTCTGGTTTGATCTCGAGCCCCATAAAGAAAAGGAGGAAGATCAGCCCGAGCTCGGCAAAGAACGTGGAGGTCTCGCTGACCTGCACGATATCAAGTCCTGATGCCCCGAGCACAATCCCTGCAATAATATAGAAGGGGATCACCGGCCAGGAGAGGTACTTCGTGATGATGAGAAGTACCAGGCAGACAAAGAGGGTGATTATGAGTCCTTCCATTAACCCACCATGAACTCACGTTCGAATGTCTTCAGCTGCTCGGTCTCTCCAATGGCAACGACCGCATCGCCTTTCTGGAACATGAAGCTTGGTGGTGGATTGACAATGTTTGTATCACCCCTCGAAACGGCGATAATTGTCACACCTGTTTTTGCACGGATCTGGTGGTCTTCTATGCACCTGCCGGCCATTGACGTGCCGATAACATAGGTATGGATACTGATCCGGAGGTCCGAGAGGGCGGAAAACGCTATCTCCACACTTTCCTTGTCAGCTTCCATGATAGCCCCGGTCATAATGGTACCAAGCCTTCTCGCTTCAGCGGTGGTGAGCTCAGCCACGCAGGGGGTATGGCCATCGTGGGGAAGAGTGTACATCTGGATATTGCCATTTTTGAGGAAAAAAATGGCGATTGTGTCATCCTTTTCAGTCACAAGCTCATATTTTGTGCCAATTCCGGGAAGGTTAATCGACCGAAGCGCCATACGTCTCGTATGAAAAAAGACTTAAAAATATATTAGTATATTCAATATTTACCGGAAAAAATTTGTCATCAGTGCGACCAGCATTTCCGGCAGGTGAAATACCCAGACAAGGTAATAGAGCGCGAGGGACAGCATCAGAAGACCACATGAAACATTAATCACTCTCCGGTTTGTAGTAAGGAAACCCACCAGGCGATAGTTTGTTGCAGCAGGGATGAGGGATATCAGCAGGACCGGAATGGCAATACCAATGCAGAAAGCGATAAGAATTACAATATTTTCCAACAAATCTGCCGCATTCACGCTTAATGCAAAGAGAAGGATTACAGGGGCAGGGTTGCAGGGTAATATGATCAGGCCAAAAAAAAGGCCGAATAATAACGCATTCCTGTATGGACCCACGGGGTGCAATATTTTCGGCGAGGGAATAATCCCTGAAAGATCAATACCCGCAATAAGGCAGATACTCGCTCCTGCAAGGATTACAAAGGCCACCATGGAAATAATACCAATAGCCGCGCTCACTGAAGACCGTAACAGCCAGGTAAAAATAAAACCAACAACGAAAAATGCAAAGATAATCCCGGCAATAACAACGAGGGAGAACCGGAAGAGCAACGTCCTGTCATTTCCCTCGCCGACCTGGTTTGCCAGCCACGCAAGATATCCCGGGTAGAGGGGGAGGACACATACAGCACCAAGCGGGGCTAACAGTCCGGCAAGAAATGAAATGGCTGTGGCTGATACCGGGTCCAAACCTAACACCGAACCCGGATCACCTGATCAAGTACCTCCGCTGATTTTACCCCCCGATCAAGGCGTGTAACCGTTCCATTGCTGCATATAAGGACCATCGGTGCACTCGCGGGGGAGATAATGTCCACGCCGAATTCATTCGTCAGCTCTTTTATCATTTCCGCGGGTGCAACAGCATACAGCCCGTAAAAACGGTTGTCAGACTGGTGTTTTCGCACTACGGCTTCATTTTCATAGGGGTCAATATCGATCCCGACAGCGGTAAATGAACCGGGATACAGGGCCTGCAACCGTTTGATCTCATTCTGCTGGGCGGTGCAGATCGAGCACCAGGTGGTAAAACTGAACAACAATACGGGTTTCCCTGACAGGTCCCGCACCCTGAACATGCTGGATGTGGAAACGTCACGGAGAGGGACTTCTTTCCAGTCGTTTCCATTGCCATTATTTTCAGGGGATAGTGCCGCACCCGTTTTCAACGTCGCAGAATTCTCCAGGGGTGAACCCCCCGAAAAAAACAATAAAAGGACCGCAACCAGGCCAATAATAAGTACGCCGATAACCAGGAAGAGAGTATTCTTCTGCATCTGTACTACAATCATACCCGTGGGATATATGCATTCAGTTATGCATTCAGTTCGTGCTCAAACAACCAGTCCCTCCGTTGACCGGAGTCAGTAAACATGCCACACGGCCCCCGGTGACAGGCCCTGTTTTTCTTGGATTTATTTCCAGGACTCAATCCCGGTAAATGGTTCTTCAATAGTCGGGGGATCATGATCCGGTCAATACAGTGAAGATTATCTTTCTGGAGATGGTGTAAGTCTCCTCGCTGTTTTGAATGGGGAAAATATCGCCTGGATAGGATGGTATAAATGGCGTAAAAGGGATTGTCAGGATTGTATCAGAGTAAACCTGAAGGTCGCATTATGTAGGCACTACATTTCCTGTTAACTCCCCGGTCCGCCGGGGCGTCCTTCGGGGGCGGCGGAACTATCGTACCGGGGTTTGGGGTGTAGCCCCGTCAATCCAATTCTTATCTGCCTCATTGCTAACCTACGTTATAGCGAACGGGTCTGGTTAAAAGGGTTTTTTGGAGAAACCCTAAAATAGGGTAACCAGGATTTCTCCGATCAAGGTTTTCTTGGGTTTACAGAGGTGGATATCATCACCAGCTCTATTATGGCAGGTATCAGCCCGCCTCTGCAATCAAACATCCGATTATTCACCATATAAAGTGCTGCCGTGTGCGGGGTGAAAGTGACAGGTACTCACCATGGAGATGAATGTACCAGTACTCAAGTCAGTCTTTGCACAATAATCCAATTATAATTCCCGGGTTTCGAAATTAAAAGGAACCTTTATACCTGATTCCGGGGTTTTCATAGCTAGGCAAATAAGAATGGCATATGCAGAGAACAATTCCAGTGTTGGCATTACTTCGATCGGGTATTATATTCCGGAAAGGGTGATCACAAGCGCAGAAATTGCTGCGATCTCAGGGGTACCACTCTCAATACTTACCGAGAAATTCGGGATTGATCAAAAACATATTGCCGGCCCTGATGAACACCCTGTATCGATGGCTGAACAGGCTGCATCATCTGCGATTGAAAAAGGGCAGATTGACCCTGATGATATTGATATTATTGCATATTGTGGAGCCGGGTGTTACGATCACCAGTTCTGGTCACCGTCATCGAGGTTGCAGCATGTTCTCAAAGCCCCCAATGCTTTCACCATTGATATGAAAGGTGCTTGTAATGGTGGGATCCTTGCCATCAATATCTGTAACAACCTGTTACGGGCAGATCCGTCAAAAAAATGTGCCCTGATCGTCTGCAGCGATAAACTTTCCCCGGTGATGAATTACGAGAATAAGGATACACTCCCGTTTTTCGCAATCGGGGACGGGGCTGCTGCGGCAGTCCTTACCCGGGGCGAGCCCTCAAATGAACTTCTCAGCTATGAGGGGATTACAGACGGTACCTGTGGGGATTATGTAAAAGTACCTTGTGTAGGTTCCCGATCAACAGAGCTTTGTGAAAGCCGGAAATCCAGATTGCGAATCTCTGTCAACCCAGCGAAGGCACTCGCTGATATCAGCCCAGATATTTTTCTTGGCAATTTTATCGGCGTTATCAGGAAAGCAGTTAATAGAAGCGGTTACCAGACACCCGAGATCAAATGGCTGCTGACGAACCAGATTAAAAAGATCAGGGTACTGGATATCCTTGCGCAACTAGGTCTGGATGAAAAAAACACCCGATCGACAATGAAGGATTTTGGCAGCATCGGTCCCGGGGACACCTTGTTTGCACTGGGCCTGCAACAGAATGATGCCCTGATCAGGCCCGGTGATCTCGTAGTCCTGGCCAGCAGCGGGATCGGGTTCACGTGGGGAGCACAGGTCATCAGGTACCGGTGATATACGCGAGTCACGGGATTATCTCGCACCCATTGAATTTGGTGTGAATAAATGACTCAGGGCTGATAACCCCGTTCCTGACCAATTCTGACACTTCCGGGAGACCTCCCGTCAGACATTCACGGAGGTGCCTTATAGTCCTGCAAAGGACCCTGTTCTGTTCTTCAGTCCACGGCCTGGTGATTGTGGAATAGAGACATCTTCCTCCACAAAAATGCAGGATCTCGCATTCAGCACATCTCCCCTTTACCGGAAGTTCCTGCAGGTGCCCGGGGTCAGAATGATCGATATGCCCGAGGTAATAATCTTTCATCCCGACCATCACCGGGCAGGCTGCAATACTCCCATCGGTCATAATGCTGTAATTGGCATACCCCGCACCACACCTCAGCCGTGACTGGCGGCCTTTAAGAAGGTCCTCCGTCGGGTCAATGAAGGGATACCAACGCAGTACCTTCCGGTCTGCCTTCATACAATCGATCCAGGAACGGACAAGCCTTGTGATACCCGGGTTGTAACTGTATTCCACCCACTCCTCAAAGTGCCGCGAATGAAAGTCACTCGCGAAATTTGCATCAATCTGCCAGTGTACTGACGAAAAACAAAAGTCTTTGTTATCAGAAAGAAACGTAACGGCATCGCAGATATCAGTCCTCTCGTTTACCGTCATCCGGGCAATTAATTCGCCTGGATATCCCGTTTCACGGATATAATTAAGGTTATCGACCACCCGCCGGTACGTCCCGGAGCCCCGGTTGGTATCAGTCAGCCATTCCGGCCCGTCGATCGAGACCAGTATGGTCTCGAACTTCCTGAGATCGGCGGGTTCCATGGTATGGAGTAGCGTCCCGTTGGTCTGGAGCATGTAGCGGTTTACCGGGGCATTATGCAGGATCTCGCGGACCAGGTCTGACCTCATCAGGGGTTCACCTCCATAAAACGTGAGGACCGCCTCGGGGTCCTGCGATAAAAAATGGTAGAGAGCCGGGAGGCTTATGCTAAATTCCGCAGGGAGGTCCGGATCAATGGTGATCCCATCTACAGCCGAATCCTCATATACCTCAAACGATTTGCCCCTGCAGTAGCTACAGCAGAGATTGCAGTCGTCCGTGAGGATAATATGGTAAAACAAAAGATCCTCCACACATATTGCATATGATATTAAAAAAATGACTGTCCTAATATTGAGACGCTTTTTCAGGGATTCCGGCTTTTATCATAGCCGAACCAGAGCGCCATTACGATGAGACCAAGGACTGGAATATATGGCATCATGGGTGCGGGTTTTTTGGTTGGCCGCAGACCTGGAACTCCTGTAGTCGGAACGGTTTGCGGTAATGATACGTTCCCTATCGAATCAAGGGTACGTAAGAGTGCCTGTTTGTTCATGAGCGCTTCAACATGCTTCGGGTCTATCGACAGCGCCTGGTCATATGACTGGAGAGATTCCCGGTACCTGCCAAGTTTTGTGAATGCCAAAGCCCTGTTAGTCCAGAGGTCCGCATCAAATTTGGCATCATTGGGGTGTGAGCGGATTTCTTTATCGGATAATCTTATTACTTCATTAAAGACTTTCTGTGCTTCTTCCTGCTTTCCAAGTTCCCCTAAATTAGTCCCCTTATTGACTAGTGCGCGGAGATCATTCGGGTTAATCGCTATGGCACGGTCATATGCATCAACCGCCTGCTGGATTTTACCCAGGTTTGCCAGCGCATCCCCCTTATTCACCCATGCCTCTCCGAAATACGGGTCAAGCTTGAGGGCATGATCATACGAGTCCACTGCCGCCGCGTACTGACCAAGTTTACTCTGCGTCATCCCGAATTTATTCCATACCAGGCTGTTATAAGGGTCCTGTTCAATGGAACCGGAGTATGACGCGAGAGCCTCTGCATAGAGGCCCTCACTATAGGAGATATCTCCTTTCTGTGCCATGGATATTGCTATCTCAAAGGTGGTGTCAGCAATGACCGGCTGAAGGAATACCACTACAACCAGCACTAGGATTGTCACTCGTGTTAATCGTAGGGTATTCATAGGTAATAAGTTGTTTTTGTCCTTATGAATATTAGTCATTTGTATAGTACACTTCGGGAATCCCGGGGTCCTTTCACCTATTGAAAAAACAAGATGGGCTGGTCGAAATTCACAGAATAAGCAATTTTAAAAGATTTTAAAAATCCTATAATCTCTTTCGGTGCGTTCTCCGTTTTCAGAAAATAACAGCCGAAGCAAAATATAAGGGTATAGTACCATTTTAACCACCACCTTGTAACAAATATACGAGGGAGAAATGGTCAAAATACAATGCCCAAAATGTCAGGGAAAAAAGTTATACAAATTGGGTAATGGAAAGAGGCGATGTTCTCAATGCCATTATGA
>CAIKOD010000143.1 GCA_903828975.1 uncultured Methanomicrobiales archaeon
ATTTACCGCTCAACAGTTACTTTAAAATAAGGAATTATTTCATATTATTTTCCGTTTTGCACGGAGTCGGATGGTGTCGTTTGCGCTTATGGATCGGGAACTCAGGTTACAGGTAACTAATTTAATGGACGACGGTCACGTCCTGTTATACAATTGTTCGTGGATTGTACAACCTGAATAGCGGAAAAATATAACTTACTTGATTCTCGTAAAAATTTTAGCTTTATATTATCACATATTTTCAGAAAATATGGATGTAACAAGAGCGAAATCTTTATCATGATGTAGGTTATAATATAACTTGCATGCACATCAAACGGATTAAAAAAGGCGGCAGGGTATACCTGGCAGAGTATGAGTCTTACCGTGATAAAGATGGCAAGGTTAAAACACGATATATCCGGTATATTGGGACTGAAGGCGATGACTACAAAGTCTCAAAACCAAAAAAGTCCTCTAAACAGGTGATTTATCCTGAACGTTCATACCGCTCCGGAGATGTCACCGTACTCTGGCAACTTGCTAAAGAATTGGGGCTTGTCCAAGTGATCGACCAGGTCTGTTGTGGCTCATCTGGTACCCATGGAATCTCCCCTGGAAAGCTGCTGGTTTCCTGGGCTATTAACCGGGCAATCGATCCGGAGAGTACATCCCAGATGGAAGATTGGATCCGCACAACGGATCTTCCGTCTCTAATGCAGATTCCTGCCCACGAATTTTCAAAAGATGCGTTATTGTCAGCATTGGATTTTGTCTGTTCGTATAATCCTAAAAGTGGACGTATTGTGGATAATTCCCCTCAACTTGATGAGAATCTTTACCAGCGATGGAGGGCATCTTATCCGCTTCCTCCCGGGACAAACGAAATTGTGGCCTATGATCTCACATCGGTTCTTCTCTATGGGGATACCTGTCCACTTTCTGAAAAAGGATATAATCCCCCGGAGAGCCGGCTAAACCAGGTAAATCTAACTGTTCTGGCTTCGCGGTATGACCAGTACCCGCTTGCTCATCTGGTGTATGCAGGAAACCGGCAATCTATATCGACAGTACGGAATCTCCTGCTAAGACTTGACGATATGGGGATTGTTCCGGGAACAATCGTCTGGGACCGGGGGAATACTTCACAAGAAACAATTGAAGCTGTTGAATTACGACGGTGGAACCTGCTCTGTGGCATCCCCAAAGTATCTGAGGAAGCGAAAGCAATCGTGGCTGCGACTGATGTGCCTCTCGAACCACGCTACCTGGTTCCGACTTCGGATGTCGGCGAGATTTATGCTGTCAAAATAGATCGCCAGATCTTTGGCAGACCTGGCGCAGTGGTTGTTTATACGAACATTGGTAAGAAAGGCCGGGATGTGAAGAGACGAAATGCTGCTCTTTTCAATATCGGGAATGAGCTCGATGCGCTTAAAGAGAAGGTGTATCCTGCTCAGGTAATCGCCGAGGCTGAAGTAAAGGAGATGGTGAATGGTTGGACACGATTCTTCAAGTTCTCCTATCATGTCGAGGAAAAGGGGTATCGTTTTCATTGGGTTTCTGATGAGGCGGCAATCGAAAGTGCTAGCCGTTTGGATGGGAAGTGGATTCTATATGCTTCAAATCATGAGTTGAGTGCTCGCGATATTGTAATTTCCTATTTTGAGAAGGATTTTATTGAAAAATTGTTCAGGTGCCTGAAGACAGAGGAAGAGATTGCTCCTGTGCGTCATCGGCTTGAGTACCGTGTCAGAGCTTACTTCTTTGTGTGCATGCTTGCATTGCGCCTGAGACTTGCCCTTAAAGCCAGGTTGAATAATATGCGGGTTAAGGATAAGCCGAGTGTAGATATATTTCTTAAAATGCTGGGCAGAGTAGAACGGGCTGAATCTATTGTCGGAGAGGAAAAGATCTCCATTTATCTCAATGTTTCTTTAGATTTGCGAAAATATCTTCGTTCTCTGAAGATGTTGGATCTGTTTCCTGATGCCCCGAAGTCAGTTGTAGGTTAGAATTTTACGCTGAAAAGGTACTATACTCTTATTAATCGGAATAGTCATTGCATAGACCGGCATCGTGTCTGCTGACCAGGCAGGGAATGCGTCACCAGTGATTCAGAGCCCGGGGCTTTCACAAAAACCGGGTTCAATCCAGGTAATATCATTGCCCCCAGGGGCGTATGTTTCGGTTGATGGAGTGCCGGCGAATGGGTATACCCCGGTCACAGCCACCGGAATAGTACCCGGACACCATACCATACAGGTAGTTAAACCCGGCTATGCGGACTGGGTAGGGAACAGTACGGTAAAACCCGGGTTGAAAAGTTACGTGTATGCAGCCTTAAATCCCCTGAACAGAATTATATCGGTTCAATCATCACCCACGGGTGGAACGGTTTACATCGACAATGTAAGCCGGGGGACCACGAATGTAATAATTCCGGATATCCCGTCAGGTGTGCACCAGGTCAGGGTTGAAAAGAG
>CAIKOD010000144.1 GCA_903828975.1 uncultured Methanomicrobiales archaeon
GGAATCTCGAAAGAAAAGTTTCTCTATTACATCAAAGAGATGGAATGGAGATACAACAATCGTGAAAAAGATTTATATGCGGATCTAGTTAATTTCATGTTGGCTTAGTTTATATTGGGGGCAGTTTTTACATAATTACCTAAAATATTAAGAGGATCTGAGTTCTTCTTCTACCCTTTCAAGGTTCGCGATCCGCTTTTCAAGCGGGGGGTGGGTCGAGAACAGTTCCAGGAACTTATTGCCGGAAAGTGCAGGGATAATAAAGAAAGCATTCGAGCCTTCTACTTTTGCTTTCGCCTCCGGCGGGATAACGTCCATCCTCCCGCTGATTTTATTCAGTGCAGAAATCAGGGCCCGCGGGTTATTCGTGATATACGCGCTACCCCGGTCAGCAGCAAACTCGCGGTACCTTGAAAGCGCCATCATAAGAAGTGTTGCGATAAACCAGACAACTGCAGCCACAATTCCTGCGATAATCCACGCCCCGGCACCATCTCCGCGTCTGCTGAATAACGAGGCGAAGAGGAAATTCTGCATGATTATCGCAGCAAGCATGGCAATAAAACTGGCAATAGTCATGGTAAGGACATCACGGTTTTTTACGTGTGACAGTTCGTGTGCGAGCACCGCCTCGAGTTCATCTTTTGACAGTAAGCGCATGATTGAATCCGTACATGCGACCACGGCATGTTTCGGGCTCCTTCCGGTCGCAAATGCATTGGGGACGGGACTCTGCATAATCGCAATCTTTGGTTTCGGCAGGTCTGCCTCTTTACAGAGTTTTTCCACAGTCTGGTGCAGTTCAGGGTACTCGTCTTCCTGGATAACCCTTGAACCGGTCGACCAGAGTACCAGTTTATCCGAGAAGAAGTACTGGATAAATGCCATGACCACTACGATAAGGATCATAAATGACATTGAGATACCCAGCGCCAGGAGTACGGCAATGAAAACGAGGTATACTACAAACAGCAGGAACATTGTTAATATGACCCTGCTCGTAAGACCCCAGTCTCTTTTCCATTTCATAATTTGTACACGTTGTTCCTGCTACTCTTAAAACATTCGACAATTACAAAAATCCCGGGCAAAATCAGGATGGATTTCTTCCCTCTGGGGGGACCTGCTGTAAGATGAACGTAAGCTCCATTGGATCGTTTTATACCAGATACCAAACAGAACCTTTTTTTCAGACGACATCGGACGGTTAACCATGGTGGAAGTCGGACCTGAAGCACTGGCTGATGTGGCGTACGGGCTCTTCGAGCTGGCATTGAATAAAAAGCTCCGCGCGGAAGGGAACTTCCTGTTCCAGCTGGTCGAAACGCGAATCGACTTCAAAGACCGTTTTGTGGCTTTTTTTTCCCGGTTCGGGGATGAATACCCACAGCTTTCTGAAGCGCTCCTGGTCAAATTCGGGGGAATTGATCCGATTTACGAGATGATTACCGGGGGAGAGGGTGTGGTCCCGTCCAGGACGACACAGATGTACTGGATTATCCAGGAAGCCCCCGACATTGCACCTGAAGCAATTGAAGACGAACTTGCCGGGAAATGGCTCATCTTCCTGCCCCCGGACCTGGTTGACGAAGCGTGGAAGAAAGTAAGGGACGCCACATGCGCAAATATTCTTGGTATCTCTGCCAAGGTCAGCACGGCAAAACCCAATCCCGACTCAAGAGACCAGATGAAAGTGATCTATGTCTATACCGCCGACTGGCAGGACGAGGCAGAAGTAATGCGGGTACGTGAAGAGTTGCGCAACCTCGGGTTCACGGACCGGCTGGGCTACAAGCGTAACATTGAAACTTTTAAAGGGGAATACGCCCAGAAAGGAAAAAGAGTGACGTTCTATAGTGCCTGAATCAGGCTTTTCGCTCTTTGTTCTTCGGGCGCAGATTCTGGTACCCGCATTTTCGGCACTGTGTTGCACGAATTGCATTCCTTGCATTACAGCGCATACAAATTTTTACATTAAGAAGGCGGGCTTCTGCTTCAGGAAATCTTGCCATTTTCTACACCACATTCCAGTTTTATTCTGTCTTATAAACAAAGCTCTCTTTCCACTTAACCGTTGTGGGAAACCACATCATAAGTTCCCCCAGCAAGCATCCAGGCTTGTAATTCCATGAGGGCTAATGCCCGGTGGGATATCCTGCTCTTCTCTTCAAGCGGGATTTCTGCAAGAGTCCGGCCGTTACATTCAAAAATTGGATCATATCCAAACCCTTCCCTCCCGCGGGGTTCAACGATGCGACCAGGTAACACACCACGGAATACCCTGATCCCCGACGAATCCGCATGGGCAATTGCAGTTTCGAAATGTGCTTCCCTGCCCTTCCCTTCAGTAAGCCTGAGGATCCCTTCGTTGCCGATTGTATAAAACACGTAGGCCGCATACGGGCCCGGGAACCCCGAAAGCGAATCAATACAGAATGCCGTGTCATCGACTATCAGGGGTTTTTTAAGAATTCCCCAGGCAAATTCCGCCTTATAGCGTGCGATCTCGGCGACATCATCATGGCGGCACTCAGGGCATTCAAGCCGGACATCTTCAACCTCGATCCCGCCCCTGAAATAGGACCTGATCTCGTCAGCCTTGTGAGGATTACTCGTTACGACAAGCAGTTTCATAAATATCGCCCTCTCTGCAGGATCTCCTGTTCCCGGTCAATGACCTCACCTGCATGGTCAAATTCCCCTCTGTACCCCTCAATAAAGCACCGCCGGAGATCTTCGTGGTTCTCAACCATGCTTTCGAGGGTCTGGAAAAATACGTGAATATCTACACCCCGCGGTTCAACCTCTGATGATACCTGTGCAAGACCAAAATCAATCAGTACACACTGGCCGCCACGGACAAGGATATTACTCGTTGTAAGGTCTCCATGGATGATTCCCGCCCGGTGAAGACGACCGACCATCCTCCCGGCCTCGCAGACGAGGTGTGGCTCAAGGCATTCCTTGAGCATCGGGCCTTCGATTTTTTCCATCAGGATGGAATTCTCAGTGATGTCCCTGATAACGGGAGTAGGTACCCCTGCCCTTCTCGCCATTGAGATGAGACGTGCCTCAGTGCGGGTGCGTTCGCGGATAAGCTGCCGGTCGAGGCCCGGGGACCGGTAGCATTTCCCCCCCCGTTCTTTACAGACCTCATGCCTGCCGATTGTTACGACGGCCTCAGCCCCGATTGCTGTGGTGCGTCCGGCCTTTTGAACGGGTATTGGCGGAGCCGTCTCACCAGACCTCCATACAACATCAACCTGGTCAACCCGGAAAGAGGGATTGACATGGGAGGACGCAAGAGGGGTACTGACACCATGTTCAAGCATCACCCTGCCCGTGTATGCGATCATGGCGCCATTATCCCCCAGGAAGCCCGTATCAGGCACATGGAATGATGCCCCCCTCTCTTCCGCCATTACCTGCAGCATATCGCGAAGTCGCCTGTTTACCCCGACACCGCCGACCAGCAGCACTTCGTTTTTCCCGCTATGTGCCAGCGCCCGCTCGGTCACCTCGACACACATGGCAAATGCAGTCTCCTGGAGACCGTTACAGACGTCTTCAATTGCCCCCCTGCTCTCTTTTGCTGCGCTTACAAGACCCGAGAATGCCAGGTCCATCCCTTTCACGGTATAAGGCAGTTCGATGTAACTCCCTTTTCCTGCAAGTTCCTCTATGACCGGCCCCCCCGGGTGCGGGAGTCCTTTACTCCTTGCAAACTTGTCCAGAGCATTGCCAAGCCCGATATCAAGGGTTTCACCAAAAATGCGGTAGCGGGATTTCAGGTAACCGATTACCTGGGTATTCGCCCCGCTTGCATACAGGGTTACCGGGTCATTGCAGCCGGTTGCATACCTTCCAATCTCAACATGCGCAACACAGTGGTTTACTCCCACAAGCGGGACACCAAGTGCCATGGAAAGCGATCGTGATGCGGTAGCGACGGTCCGGAGGCACGGCCCAAGACCAGGGCCGATAGAAAACGCGACCCCTTCAATGCGTGACGTATCACCAAAGTCGTCAAGAACCCCCGAAATGACCGATTTCATCTCTGATGCGTGGTGCTGGGCGGCTTCCCTCGGGTGAATACCCCCTTGTGCAGGCTTGTAGGGACGGGAACAGATAGCCCGGAGAGATGTATCAAAAACAGCGGCACTGAGATTCCAGGCAGTGCCTTCAATCCCCAGGACCGGCCCAAAAACAGGCATCTAATCTTATTTTGTAAA
>CAIKOD010000145.1 GCA_903828975.1 uncultured Methanomicrobiales archaeon
AACAATGAGCGAGCCCACAACTCTCAGCTTCCCGCCTTCGAGATAATGGAGGACGACGCGGGCGCCGGGCAGATAGACCAGCGCTTTTTCCATCGTCAGAGTCAGGGTGGGC
The DNA here is from genome assembly GCA_903828975.1 of uncultured Methanomicrobiales archaeon. Taxonomy (GTDB): domain Archaea; phylum Halobacteriota; class Methanomicrobia; order Methanomicrobiales; family Methanospirillaceae; genus CAIKOD01. The sequence goes on from CAIKOD010000145.1 coordinate 113, forward strand.
ATCCGCCAGTCGCCTTCGACCAACACCTTTTCCAGCCGGGTCGGGAGGAACTGCATCCAGTGGCCGGCATAGAGCACCATGCCTTCCTTTAAGGGTGCCGGCCAGTATTTCACGAGTTGGGCTTTTCCGGAGACCGTAGTCACGTACCTGACTGCCGGATCACTGGTCAGGACAAAACCGCGGTCAAGATCTTCTGACTCAATATTCTTAAGCGCAAGACCGACACGGTCACCGGCAACGGCAGACTCCGCATCGTCATCATGTTTCTGGATTGAGCGGATCTGGGCAGTCTTATCGGTAGGAAGGACTCTGAGCGTCTCGTGCTTCTTAATCATTCCCTGTGCCACTGATCCGAGGACGACAACGCCAACGCCCTTCACATTAAAGTGAGCATCGACAGGTACTACCCCTTTACCTGCGGTGTCATGGACTTTCTGGTGAGCGGTCTGTTTAACCGCGATCTCAAGCATCTTCTCACGCAGACCGACTATATCCTCCTCAAGGACTTCATAATGTTCGAGGACGGATCCCTTGATAAGGGGGGCGATCTGGTCCTGCGAGATATAATTTTTCAGAATGAGATAACCGGACGATTTATCAGCACACTGGAGCATCAGTACGGACTCACCGAATGTGGCATTGATCTCATCCACAACGAGGATGATACGATCCGACATGGACACTGCGTAGTAGAGAGAGGAAAGTTTTTCCGGATACCGTGTCGGCTCAATGAAGGTGACGGTTGCATCACCCTTCTTCAGGTTATAAAAGGTAATATCGCTGGCTGTCCCCTTCTTTCCCAGATCCTTTGCATAATCAGGAGGAGCGAGAACCGCGACCGTGAGATTGGACATACGGGATAAGGATTGTCCCTGATGGGATATGAGTGTTTATCCAGTGAACCTGATCCGGACCGGCTGGTAAATAAAAGAGCGGGGAAGGAGTCAATTTTTTTTAAGGTGAAACTTTTTTTTTATCGTGGGAATTTACGCCCTTTCTGGGGCTTTTTGGCCGGTGGGTTTTCCTCAATATTTTTCAGATATCGTTCAAACTCCCTGCGTTTTACATACAGTGCAATAAGGGCAAGGATCCCGATAACCGTCAGGAATATCCCTACCTTAGCATCGAATGGATCGTACCGGAAGGTTATCGTTGAAGTATCTCCCTGAATAAGGCTCCCGGGCATGTTGCTGGTTATAACAGCATCCTTATTGTTCACCTTCCAGCCCGGGTAAAATGCGGTTTTCAGGACCGCGATATCTCCCTGAACGAATTGTCCCGAGACAGTGATTTCATCCGGAGTGAATTTTTCATAGGTTACCGGAACAAGCGTGTCCTTCCTGACAACAAAGACATTGGATAAAACATGATCAGGCCGGAAGACAGACATATTGTTAACTTTGAAGGTGACATTGGGAAGATTCTGGTTCCCGTCCTCAAGGTACGCCGTATCGACGAGATAATCCGCGGTATAATAATCGGTTCCATTGATTTGGAGCGCAAGCGGGGGGGTATTCAGGGGAATAAAAGAATAAAATGCCCGCATCGGATGAATTCCGTTCTTTACAAACCAGTAGGTAAAATCCATATGCTGGAT
>CAIKOD010000146.1 GCA_903828975.1 uncultured Methanomicrobiales archaeon
ACCGGAAAACTGGGGATATCATTTCCTTGTTCGCTGATACCAGGTAGAAAACCGTTGACCTGTTATTGAGGAGAACAACTGATGTTAAGAAACGAACAGGAAAACCAGGGATAAGTGTGGATTAGTTGAAAAAAAAGAATCAGGATGACTTTGCAGCCATCTCGATATCTTCTTCTTTCAGCGTCTTCCTTCCTGCGTGAATCGCAAGCTTGTTTGCCTCTTTGGTGAGGTGTGCAATATATTTTTCAGTCTTCTTTACAAGTGCTGCTGCTGCATCACTGCCGACTCTTTCGGCTCCGTTCGCCTTTGCAATTCTTACAACTGCCGCAATAGGTAAATCTGCCATTGTAAATACCTCAAATAGTAAATATAATATTAAGTATATAAATATATCGTAGGTTTGCCTTGTATTCAGGGGTCAAACGACGATCGGGACGGTTAATAATCAGGTTCATCCCATCACTTCATGACGTAAATACATTATGGTCGAATATATTTCCTGGGCAGGCCGCATTCCATGGACTACAATAATTATCACGATTATGGACGTAATTAGGCTATCTGACTTATAATTAAGACAATTAAGATAGATATCACAGCCGGAGTAAGCCGGATATGTACCAATGAAACACCCTGCAGGTGTGATCTATCGTTTCATGCGCTCATTGAAGTGGATACCGTAATTAAACGATTTTTCCAGTAACCAGAAAGGATAACAGGGGATACCAGTGTTTTATCGTGGTGCTAAAATTTGGATATAATCCGTGTAAATACCTGAATAAAGCCTGATTATTGGTGATCTTCAGGATTTGCATACCTGTTTATGGTTACAAGTGGGAACTAAAATATATTGAAAGAAGAAATTAATGTATTTCAATATAATAGGGATAGTTCCCGGGATAATTCCTGTTGGTTGTGGCAATGCCGGTAACAATTAATGAAGTATATTCCATGTTGGACGAGCTTATCGAGTCAGACAGGCTGCACCTTGAGGAGTCAGTCCGGGGTAGTATAAAAATAAGGAGCGTGGCCGGAGAGCCGGAACAAGGGAAGCCATGTGGTGATGGTCCGGCGGCGGCATTGCAGGCTGCACTTGATATTGCCGGGGGTATGGGATTTGTCACACATAATCTCGACAATTATGTCGGTTTTGTGGAATATGGCGAAGGAGAAGAGTACATTGCAGTGCTCGGGCATCTTGATACGGTTCCTGAAGGGAATCGGTGGACCTTTCCACCTTTCAGTGGCAGGGTCCACGATGGGAGGATATATGGCAGGGGTGCCCTCGATGATAAAGGGCCCATTCTATCAGCCCTATACAGTCTTAAGGCTATTCGGGATAGTGGCGTGACACTCACAAGACGTATCAGGGTAATCTTTGGAACGGACGAAGAGACAGGTGACCTTGATATTGCACATTACCTGTTGAAAGAAAAACCCCCGGTTTGCGGTTTCACTCCTGATTCAGATTTTCCGGTTGTATTTGCTGAGAAGGGCATTCTCCATGTCGATTTCGTCAGGAAATTTTCTTTTAATTGTAAGAATTCGGGCAATGACATCCTCGTATCGTTTAATGGGGGTCAAGCGGTCAATATGGTACCGGACCGGGCCGCAGCGGAAATCAGGACCCGTCACCCCCTTGAAATTATCCGAAAATGTGAAGAATTCTCACATGTATCAGGGTTTCCGATAGCTGCAGAACAGAACGGTGACCTGGTAATCATCAGGTCGGAAGGAGTCTCATCCCATGCATCCAGACCTCACCTTGGAAAAAATGCTGTCATGCAGGTTGTTGCTTTTTTATCGACGGTGCATTTTGACCCGGTGGAAGTCGGTTCCATGATCAGGTTCCTGCAGGAACGTATCGCGATGGATACAACCGGTGTATTATTCGGACTTGGGCTTGCAGACGGACAATCAGGACATCTCACCCTGAATGCCGGAGTTATACGCTACGCTGGCAGGGACTTCATTCTATCAGTGGACTTCAGGTACCCGGTGACCGAAACAATGGAAAAGGTAATGGAAAAGGTAAATGATACCTTGAATGACCAGGGGATCATTACTATTGTGAAAAAACATCAGCCGCCATTCTATTTTCCACCCGAGTCGGATCTTATCAGGACACTTTCGGGTATCTACCGTGACGTAACCGGCAATCCCGGACAACCCATCGCAATAGGAGGCGGTACCTACGCACGAAGGCTCCCAAATATTGTCGCCTTCGGCCCTTATTTTCCGAGGAAGGCGAATAATATTCATGCTGCCGATGAATCGATAGGATGTGACGAACTCGTAATGATTGCAAAAATTTATGCAAGAGCGATGTATACCCTTGCAAAATAGAGATCATTCCGTAAGAATTACTTTTCGTAGTAATTCCTTAACAGGACAGTATGAGAAAGGCACAATTCACCGCCACGGACTATTGGTAATAAAACCTATTTGTATGCTGTTGACCAATATTGTGCCATGTCACCTGGCCGGAAAAATAATCCTGTGTTTTCCCTTTACGCAAAAACCACCTTCATCATCCTTTTTCTCCTCCTGATTTCGCTCTGTATTCCTGTTAACGGGTTGATGAACATCAGCGTGGATAACGCAAAGGAGATCCCTGCGATAAGAAATGCAACAGAGTATGAAAACCAGGGAAAGGCCCTGGTGGCAGACCGGGACTGGAGTGGTGTTATCGCCAGTACCCGTGAAGGACTTATTTACTATCCATATAACCCGGAATTGCTCTGTCTCCGGGGGTATGCTATGAGGAAAACGGGACATTACCAGGAGGCTGCTGATTTGATCAGCCTGGCAATTCCAAATGATACCCGGCCGGTCAGGTATGCGAACCGTGGTTATGCCCTACTGGCAATGGGGAAGAACCAGGAAACCATAAACGATGCAGACTCAGCCCTGGCACGGGACTCTTCCTATGCAACAGCCTATGCCCTGAAAGCATTTGCACTCAGGAATACAGGGGACTTCTCTGCAGCAGAGGACACAATTGATAAAGCCCTTAGCTTTGATCCTGGTAACGCACACTACCTGCATATAAAGGGTGGAATCCTCGCTGACATGGGCAACTGCACCGGGGCCATTACTGCCTACCGGCATTCGATCCAAAGTAACCCCGACTATGACCTTCCGTGGCCGGGATTGTCAAATGCAACAGTTGACCTTGAAAAGACAGAGACCAGGTGTGATGCACCGGGTATGCCAACGCCTCCGACGACGGCCGGGTCCCCTTTTGGGATCCTCTTTTCCGGGGGAATTATCGCAGTCTTCATAATGGCGAGACGGGCCAGGTAAACCATAATTCCAATCCGGAGTATTTTTTCGGGGTAAGATGTTGGATGAAATTTCCATGTTAAAAATGTAACCGGGATTTTTTATTCAGTATAAAACCAGTGAATCATTAATTCCTTTAATCGGTATTCCCCACCATTCCAGTAATTTTAAGGTTTTAAGACTATCTGTTATATTGAATCTCAATCTTTTTTGCCCTGTCCGCCACACGATAGGTATACATGAACGTGACATTCCTGGGAACCAATGGCTGGTATGATACCGTTACAGGCAATACCTGTTCGGTGCTCGTCCAGTCTGATAACTACGATATTATTTTTGATGCCGGTAACGGCTTCGCAAAGGCAGATCGTTATATATTCCAGGAAAAACCGGTCTACCTGTTTATCAGCCATTTCCACCTGGACCATATCACGGGCCTTCATACGCTTGTCAAATTTAATTTTGGGAAAGGACTGAATATCTGCGGGCAACCTGGAACGCGAGAGATCCTCAGCTCGCTGGTCAGGGAACCATTCACGGTACCATTTGAAAAACTTCCATTCAAGGTTGAGTTCCTTGAATTCACAGAAGGCAGGCATTTCATCCCTTTTCCCGTGGAATGCCGGTTGCTCCTTCATCCCGTGCCCTGTTTCGGGTACCGGCTGGTAATTGATAACAGGACGGTCGTGTATTGTACAGACACGGGATTTTGTGACAATGCGATACTTCTCGCACAGGATGCGGACTTACTCATTACCGAATGCGGGTTATTACCAGGAGAGCAAAGCCCTGAATGGCCACACCTTAACCCTGAAACTGCGATCAGGATTGCGAAGGAATCTCATGCCAAAAGGCTTGCACTGATGCATTTCGGTGCTGAAGTATACAGGACTCCCAATGACCGGGCTATGGTAAAGAAACAATTTGAACCTTCCTTTCCAGGCCTGATTGTTACAACTGACGACCTTACTATTGAATTATAGGGGTTTGTTGAAAACACACACGAACGGGAAGTTCACACCCTAACCATGAAAATGCCACGTTCAAAATTTCTTCATATTGGTGGCCGTTCTGGCATTTAATATGAAAATCCCCCCAGGTATTTTCATTTTGTATGTTTGTGGCCTTTTGGCATCATTTCTGTTTTCATGGGAAAACCTGCATTTTTTGTAATATAAGAGGTTATACGTTGACAGGAGAAGGTTTAACCACCTACCTGCCCCACCCCCGATAAGATATTCATATGCGGGGTTCAATTGGGGCATTGGAAGAAAATTTCAGAGGTTTGGAGATCATACCCTATCCTAACCGGGCCAGCCAAAGCGGCGGGGCAGAGCCCGGGAAGCGGATCGGGGATTTGACCGGAAACTAAGTTCATAAATAATCCCACGTTAAAATTTTATGTGATACAATCCGGACACTCCTGTTGACGTCATTTCACCTTGATAATCAGGCAATATTTTTTTTACCGGTAAAAAACAGCGGGGAGACCTTAAAAATGGGTAATGGGATTAGAACGTGTTATTTAATCATCCTTTACATATACCTTGTGCACTTCAATATCAACACTATAACGGTGCGGATGTTCCAGCAGGTCAAGGGCATTGATTTTTAAGTCAATTAATTCCTGATAGTTGAAGGATTCATATTTTTTCTCGCCTTTAAGAAGATAGAAAACCACTATACCGTTTTCCATTTTTTTGCTACTCTCAATATCGTTCATAGTTCCCATGATGCATGCAAGATACATGAATGTAGCTGCAATAAAATGCCCTGTAATTTTTTTTATTAGCACGGTATTATTTTACATATGGCCACCCTTACCAGGTTACCTGCCATAATTCTGCTCATTTCTCTATCAGGAACATGGGAGGGATGATCTCCTGCATAATTTGATAAACCCGGATGCTGACGTTTCCCTGCAACATGGGGTATACCAATGAGCAAACGTCGGTTTAAATCAAATGACCCGGAGAGACGGCAGTGGCAGAACCCGGAAGAGATTCTTTCTGGTGCCGGGTTAAGAACCGGGATGACATTCGTCGATATAGGATGCGGGGAAGGCTTTTTTTCTGTCCCTGCGGCACATATCGCAGGCAAAGGCGGACGGGTGTACGCCATTGATATCAATGATGAGGCAATCGGTCAACTGGCGGTCCAGGTGCGGGAGGAACGTCTGGACCAGCTTATACCAAAGACAGGCACCGGAGAAGACACGATAATATGTGAAGGCTGTGCAGACATGGTATTTTTCGGGATCAATCTCCATGATTTCGAAGACCCAAAAAAAGTTCTCTCCAACGCCAGAATAATGCTACGACCTGAAGGGATCCTGGTTGACCTTGACTGGAAAGACCAGCCTATGGAATTTGGTCCACCTCTTGAAAAACGATTTTCAAAAGAGAAAGCAATGGACCTCATGAAATCCGCAGGTTTTCGAATAATTTCAACGGGCGAGGCGGGTCCGTACCATTACCTTGTCATTGCAAAATGATGATATCCTTATAGAGAACTTATTAATCAGCCTAAAATATAGACGTTCCCTGCCCCCGGGTAGTATCCGGCCAAACCCTTTCGCAGAATAGACCCTTACCAAACCGATCGGAACTATCGACAACCTTAAGTGTTAACACCGTTACCATGTATATATGCCAGAAATTCATCTGCCCCCATCATCAAAGACTGTATTATCCCTCCTGGAGAAAGGAGACCCGATGACCCATAAGGACATCGTGAAGATGACAAACATCTCTCCAAGAACGGTCAGGTACGCTATCAGGAAATTAAAAGAGGCTCATCTTATCATTGAAAAATTCAATTTCAGGGATGCACGCCAGACAATATACCAGGGAAAAACAGTACCGGGTGCTGCTCTATAAATGCCATCCGGTGTATCTTCCGGAATAGAAGGTACACCGGTTATGGAATAAACTGAAGGTTGAAGCGATATCACCTTAGATCAATAAACAATCCCCGGATATACCTTATAACTGGCAACCTGGGATTTTCTCCCTTACTATATGATGTAAGGCATTTTTTAGCCCGGTCCCGGGCCTGTTCCATCGAGTGGATACTGGTATCCTTCTGCTGTATCCGGTTTCTCAAGTCCTCTATTTTTGCCTTGTTCAGGGTTATCTCGAACTTAATAAACAGGGATTTCTCCGTGTCGTCCAGAGTTCTGGCATTTATTTCAGATAGTTCGAGTTCAGAACGTTTTTTTTGTTCCTCTTTCTTCAATTCTTCAAGGTTGTTTCGCCGGTTTTTCATGAGCCAGATATCATTATCAAGGGTATCACGTTGAGCAATTAAATGACGAATTGCATTACGCTGCCATTCCTTCACTCTTGCCCCGGGACCCCACCTCTCTTTGCCATGACAGGTTAAAAACCGGAGTAGGCCGAGCCTGGTCCTATGAATATCCAACAACATATGCCGGATCCTCAACATAATAATAACAATTACTCCCAGCATCAGAATTGAGTAATATGAACCTGTGAGGTCCCCCTGAACTATCATCAAATGTCAGAATTGACTGGATTTGGTCAAAAACCTTCTGGTGTCCCTTGACCTCTTCAAACATCTGCCAGGCATCACGGATAACCAGGGAGAATATATCGATTTTGTCTCACCGGGAATGTTTCGCGGCAGTTAGGGAAGTGAAAATGGGAAAGGGAAACAGGGGATCAATTCTTCAACATTACTTTTTTATTCCTCCGATATATTCGAAGTCGACAAATCCATTATAGGGGTCGGTCTTCAATAGCCGGACGCGGACTTTCTGGCCAACAAACAGCCCCCGCTCGCCACGAACAACACGGCCTTCAGCAGGGGGTTTAATCAGCCGGACATAGGTCCCCTGTTCTTTTGCACCGGTGATTAAACCGTCAAAGGACTCCCCGGTGCGGTCCCGTAGCAGTACTGCTGCTGCTGCCTTCCGCATAAATCGTTCAACTTTCTTGGAAGCCTTCTCACGGTCAGTCAGCCAGGCAGACAGTCTCACAAGTTCTTCGGGAGCATAGGGGGTATCTGATCGGTTGATTACGCTCTTTACAAGGCGCTGGTTCACCAGGTCAACATACCGGCGATTCGGAGCGGTCCCATGGGTATAATCAGTCACCGCAAGTGCAAAATGACCATAGGGAGGCTCACCGGGTTCCAGTGTTATATATTCACCAGGACCAAGGAGTTTTACTACCGCCAGGGAAAGGTCAGGGAACCGTTCAGGGTCTGCCTGCCTGCGTTTGTCGAGAAACAGGGACAGGGCCTTGGAATCCGGGACAACAGGCAGGGCTTCGTGGTGCAGTGCAGCCAGCTGTACGATTCCTCCCCAGTTCTTAGGGGTACGTACGATTCTCTGTATCATGGGAATATCCGCTTTCCCAAGGAAAGATACCATAGCGCCATTCGCAGCGACCATAAATTCCTCAATAATGTTCCTTGCCATATTCTGCTTCTGAACGACAAGATCCTTCACCGAAACCCCCTCAAGGACTGCATGAGTCTCGAGCGTGTCAAGGTCAAGTGCCCCGTTTTCGATCCTGCGTTTTTTCAGGCGATGCATCACGTCTACCTGCATCAGGATCTGTTCTTTCAATCCTGGGACGTGCAGCACCGGTTGAGGGATCGGACCCTCCCCCTCAAGCCATTCCCCTACATCCTCATAAACGAGTTTTGCTTTATTCTGCACAAGTGCCCGGTGAACATCAACAGGCCGGGTAGTTCCATCACGAAGTACTGAATATTCAATCACAACCGCCATCCGGTCCTGGCCGGGCAATAGCGACGAGATACCCCGTGATAATTTGTCAGGAAATAAAGGAAAGGTCTCGATTCCCGTGTATACCGAGGTCCCGTTATGGACACCATACTGGTCAGTCAGTGAATGTTTCGGAACATACAGGTCGACATCAGCTATCGCGATCCTGACATGTATCTCTCCGTTGGCTCCTCCTTCACAATATTCCAGCTGGTCAAGGTCCATTGAGTCCCAGTTATCTATGGATGACCAGAGGAGTTCCCGCATGTCCCGGCCGTCCTGGTCGCCTTCAGGAAAGACACGTACCTGCAGGGCATTAACTTCCAGAAGTACTGGCTCAGGGAACCGGAAATTAAATCCATACTTATCCATTGCGTTCCGGGCGATGGCTTGCATGTCAATAAAATGTCTATTCATAGTCTTTTGGGAGTTCTTCGTTTCAGAACATAAATACTTCTTTACCAGACATGGACCCAGGAAATCTTTCTGCCTGTTACCTGGTTAAGAAAAAAAAAAGATACCGGTCTGTCAGGTATGAGTTTACCTTCACGAAATTTTACCATTACAGGAGGATCGGGAAGAAAGCCGTAAGATAAAGCGATAACTCCGCAACAGTTACTCTCGTTTCCGGGATATGCCTATATATTGTCTTAATCCATCATTTTCTATTGCATGGCAACCAACAAAATTATTAACACATGAGAACATTAGCTCAAAATTAAGAACGTTTGATTATGAAAAAGAATAAAGCTGCCGAATATAAAGATCAGGGGAATATTTACTTTAAAGGAGGCGATTATGAAAATGCGCTTCAATATTACGGTAAAGCTATAGAAATTGACCCCGAATACCGTGACGCCTGGAATAATATTTACGTAACGCTGTTAAAACTGGACAGGACCGATGATGCGAAGAAATGCAAGGAAATTCTTGACGGACTCGAATATAAACCCGAAACCCCGATGAAAAATGTTGCAGACAGGCCATATAAGCGCCTTAAGCAGGTGCTTGCGGTCATCATTGTTGTATTACTGGCCCTGTCCATTATTATGGCTGCATTATCAGTTTTGGGGTGGGTCAGCTACCGTGAGATAATCCCAATTGCGCCTGAGAAGTATGTCAGTGATATGATGAATACCACAATATCCGGATTTATAAATCTTGTGAGCCCGTCTTAAATAAAAGCAAATTTTTCCCCTCAATAAGGTGCAGTCATTCCAACAGCATTAAAAGACGAATTTCGGCCTTGTTGAAATCCTACACGGAATTAAAAAATAACACAACTGCTCATACAGGAGGGAATTTCACCCCCACCCTGCCCCAACCCTATTAAGATACTCTTGGAAAGGGTTTCAATTGATTTTTAAAAAAAGGTAATTATGTAAAAACTGCCCCCAATATAAACTAAGCCAACATGAAATTAACTAGATCCGCATATAAATCTTTTTCACGATTGTTGTATCTCCATTCCATCTCTTTGATGTAATAGAGAAACTTTTCTTTCGAGATTCC
>CAIKOD010000147.1 GCA_903828975.1 uncultured Methanomicrobiales archaeon
GAAAAACTGCTGAAACCTGCTGAAATTGCTGAAAGATGAGATGAATCATCGTCATCATTCTTCGGATTGTGGTCAAGCCAGCATGCTCCTCCGTTCATCCACTGCCGGTACAGCTCCCGGTCCCATTCAAACGCCTCGGTCCTGCGCCGGACCGAATACCCGCTCTCCTCGGTCATTGTGACGGTCCGGTCGGTGAAGGAAATCGCCGGGCATTTTTCCAGCAGCCCGGTGTAATTCTTCCCCCGGCTGTCGTAGCCTTTGATCATCCGGTAGATGCTCAGGTAGGATCCTCCGGTCAGCCGTTGCAGGTCCTGAATGGTGAACTCTGCCAGGTTCGCCTTCTCGATGATGGCAAGCAGGTCGGACTCTTTCTTGGTCATCTTCGATTCCTGCCCGCCCGCCGTTCCATTCAGGAGCGTGAAAACTTCGGTCGCCGCAGTAAAATCCGCCTCGTCCGCATACACGCAGAGCGTCCCGTCCTCACCGGTCTTCTGTCTGCGTTGCCGGAAGAAGAGGGCAGCGTGGCTCTTGATCAGGTCGTAAAGCATATCGGGATTGCGACGGTTGCTGATTCTCTGGAACCGGATTCGTTTCGAATAGGGAATGATCACCCAAATCATCTGCTCGTGCAGGACCTCCCAGATCTCCCGACAGATTGCAAGTTCATTGGATTCGTCGGTGATGGTGTCGGGGTCCTGTTCCTCTTTCTCCTGCTTCGCCGCAAGCACCCGGACATCCTGCTCAGCTGATTCGTCAATCCAGCAGGTGAGCATCCGGTTCATTACCTGATCGTCACCGGTCCCTTCCTTTTTGGCAATCCACCAGACGCACCGCTCGGGGATCGTGCAGACACGCGAGGTCAGATCCTTGGTAACCGTCGTGTGTGTGATCGGCTCGTGGAAGTTCGAGGTTGCCGACTTCAGGATCTCCTGAATGCCATCCGAGAGCTCAGTGTCGTCGCTCATCAAGACCGTCCGGGGCCGGAGATCTTTCATGTAATAGAGGGCCTTGTTGCTCACCGTGCCCTTCACTTTGTACCGGTCCGGCACTTGGCGCATCATCTTCCGGAATGCATGGGTCTTGCCCTTACCGGAATCCCCGGTCACCGAGACGTGCAGTCCGTCCGAGTTTTTCACGGCCTGCGATGCCATCGACAGGATCATGCAGCGGGCGAGGATCTCGTCGCCGACATGCTCCTGGGCAAATGCCGTTAGCATCAACGCTGCAGGATCGCCGTGTTCCAGCACATCGAGAGCTGCTGCCCGGGCACCAGGGTTTGCTGGCACCGGGGCCGGGCCTGAGTCCACAGTCCCTTCATCCTTTGCTTTTGCCGCTGCCCGGTCCTTCCTCCAGGTCTTTTGTTTCTGCTCCCAGTCCTTCCGCTTTGTCGCCCGGTCCGGCTCGTACCGCTCGCGGAGTTCCTGCCACCGCTGAGTACCACCACCGCAGGAGGTGTGCTTGCAGCCGGCAAAGACTGCACCATTGCCAAACTGGATCGCAAAGGCCCCGTCCTTGTGTGCCGAAGAGAACGGACACTGGTCGAGGATGAAGAGCGTCCCGCTGCTGTATGGCTTCTCGGACCGTACCCCGACGCCATGATCGGAAAGCCAGGTGCAAAGGTCGAAGCCCTTGCCCTTCGAAGTTGCCGGTTGCTGTGCGTGCTGTTCGGTAGGGAGGCGGGCGGTGAGATCCCTGAGCTGTTCCACCGTCGCAACGCTAAACTCCACCGGGGCCGACAGTATCCGGCTCCTCCGGTACGGACGTTCCGGGGTGTTATCACCTTTCCGCGAGATCGTGCCGTAGAGCTTCCAGATGCGGGCCGCGTTGAAGTTCGCCGTATCTACAGTCACCCGCTCGTCCGAGAAGAGCGTGTCGAGCGTGGCAAGACAGCTCTTCACGAGTGCCGTTGCCGCCTCATCGTTCGGCAGGTCGATGCGGTACAGCAGGTGGGCCCCGTTGCCGGAGTCGGACCGGACCGGGTCCGGGAAGCCGAGACCGGTCATCCACCGGGCAATCTCATCGGCTTTTGCCAGGGCAAGTCCGTGCTCCTCGTCCGTGCTCGACACACCGCTCGGTCGTAGCGGGTCGATATCGATCGGGAGCCAGCGGCGGCGCAGGATATCCGCATCGCTCGTCGTGCTGTCTTTCTTGCCGAGCCGCATCTTGATCCGGTTCGCCCGACGCGAGAGCAGGGCCGGGTTCACTTCATTAAGCGTGACGTAGATGCCGTGTACTGAGCTGTCGGTATCGAGCGGTTCCACAGAGCGGATGAGCGCATCGTGATCGCTGAAGTACCCGCTATGGGTGTACTGATCGGTGAGTGCCCGGACCTCGACGACCTGCCCGGGCCCGGTTATTCGGGCAATTGCATCACGCAGGAATCCATCCACGGGTCACCACCCTCGCCCTGGTCGCCGTCCGGAGTCAGATAGAAGTACCGGTTAACCATGCCCGTCGCCTTCTTTACGGGCAGGTTCCTCCTCTTGCGCTCTCTGGGCATACTCATCGGATGTTTCGACCTTCACGGTGTACCGGTGATGGAATTTCTTGGTGACAAGGATCTGGAAGACCGCGTCGCCCTTCTTCTTGATCTGGTCCGCGATCGCTTTCGGGATCAGGTAAAGCGGGATGCCATCGATCTTCTCAGTCGTAACTTCCGGCTTCCTCTCCTCATCGGGCATAGGCCGCCACCTCGCGGATCTCGTTTGTCAGAACTTCGAAACAATGAATTGATCCATTCGGTGACGCGACCCACTCCTCGCACCGGAGAAAAATATCCCCGGGTGACATCGTGAGAAGCAACCGCAACTGGCAGATATCAAACCTGCAGAATGATTCAACATACTCAGGGCTCACGGCACCCTGGGCAATCCGGACCTTTACGCAGAGGGCTTCGTAATCGCCTTTCATCCCGACAAGGTGAAGCGGAATGATCTGCGAAAGGAAACTGTCCGTTACCGGCTGGACCGGCTCATAACCCCGGGAGATAAGGAGTTTCGCGCACCGGTTCTTCGCCGAATGAAACGACTGCTGCGGGATCATGCCACACCCCCGGCCCGCAATGCCACCGGACCGTGGAGCGAGAGTTTAGGGATCTCGCGGATACTGTCTCGCAATACCTCGAAACACCGGAACCCATGCGTCAGTGAATAAATCCAGATTTCGTAATGGAATCCGGGCTCGCTGACATTGCGGGCAATGTGCTTGCGAAACTGCACAAGGTCGAGGCTGCACTTTTGCATGATCATATCGATTGTTGAAGGCCGGTGTGAGAATTTCCGGATGCGGATGAACCGGGTCTCGCCCGAGGGCCGGGTCGCAACAAGATGCGCCGGCGGGTACTTCTTGTTGAATCCGGGCGGGATGACATTCACCGAATAGCCATGCACCTGGAGAAGCTCGCGTGCCCCTTCTTCGACCAGCGTACCGCGACGGCTGGTCATGAGGCTGCACCCCCTTTGCGGGGCGAGATGATCTCAACCTCCGGTTCGTTCCCGGGTGCTTCAAAGAAGATGCATGAAACATCCTCTCCGAGCGCAACCGCGAGGAACTTGTCGCGGGGTAGCATGTACCGCTGATTGCCGATGGCAATGATGACGGCCCGACCGGACGGGCTGAGATAAACGGTCCCGGAAACCTGCGGGACCTGCTGGGGCGCCGGCCCTTTCTTGAGAAGGGACACGCGCTCGCCGACAAAGAAGAGCAAGCCGAGCTCTTCAGGGCAGACATAGTGCAGTTCTCCCCAGATACGGACATACACGCGGCCCTCACTGCCGCACATAATCTGACCGGCTGCAAAAGCTGTCATTATGAACCTCCGTTCTCTGCAGGTACTGCACGGGCTCGACCATGATACGAAGACGCGAGGAGGGCATGCTGGCCCCCGGGATTGCTGCGATCGTTCCGCCGCATGGATTCCACCGCCTCTTTTGGAACAATTACCCAGCAACCGCGTTCGACCATGATCTTTCCAATGCCGTGGAAGCCGCTCTGCTTTTCATAAGCATCGACAGCTTCTTGCGTGACCCGAAGGGGCTCACATGCATTACCCTGCATTTTTTCACCGATTTTTCCGAAGTGTTCACCAGCGATACCACGATAGGCAGGCCCAGCTGCCGTCCAAGATTCAGGAATCCGATCGATGAGGGCGAGCCGGCTGAAGCGGTACTCAGGAAATTCAGGTTCTGCCGTTTTTCTGGATACGGCAGGTAACCTCTCCGAGCATCACAACAACCGGAGCATCGCGCTCATGGACCGGCAATCAACGTCGTAAAGCGAAAGAAGCGGGTTTTGACAGGATGGCACAACTCCCCGAAGGAATTTTTCCGTGCTCCATGTTCAGATATCTCCTGATCTCGGATGGAATGTTGAACATGTCCATCAGTAAGCACAGCAACATCGTGATAAAATTGAGGATGCCGGTCAGCCTCGCTGCAAGCGTGCGCGATTCGACGAAATGTCGCACCTCCCTCTCCGTTACCATGCGAGATTCCAGATTCATTGTTGTTATCCAAACAAGAATTTTATAATTTAAATATTTGCCTGAAGCAGTTGGTTAGATTAAACAGAAATGGTGTCAGACATTTTAAAACCGGGGCTGGGAAGGGGCCGGATCTGGTGCAGTTGTTTGAAGGGCGCGGAAAAAACCGAAAAAATTTTGAAATTATATTTGATCTATTCCGAACTTCCTTTCACAATTGCATAGATCATTCCGAAATCTAATGCAGTCAATAATACTTCGATAGCAAAAATCACAGGGATGATAGAGCTGCTAGGGTGCAGGGTATTTTCCATATAAATAATCATCACCCACGCAATTAACAAAACAATTTGCATTACGATTGCACCTAATAAGATGTGTAAGGGTCCATTTCCATTCATGAGAAGATCACTAATTTTTAATCTTGTTTTCGTGTAAATAGAATTATTGAAAAAAAATAAGGATAACTAAAAACGAAATCGATAAAATGCGAGAAGCAGGAGTCGAACCTGCGAACGCCTGCGCGAATCGATCTTGAGTCGATCCCCGTTGACCACTTGGGTATTCTCGCTCGGGATATTATTTGTTTCAAGAAGTAAAAGGCTTTGAGTTTGGGGGTAATTGTGTTCTTTTGCCAAACTTGGTCATGAAATCTTGAGTCTGCCTCTGTTGGCCACTTAGATACCCTCGCGCGAAAACATATTGGACGGAAGAAGTAAAAGATTTTGAGGTTCATTTTTTTCTGGCAGGGTCTGGTAAAGATACCATGAGCCATCGTCAGGACAAATGGTGCCTGAAAAAAGAGGATCCACTGCCACCCCTCAGGACATGAAATCAGCCAGCCCCATCTGCTGGTCTTTTTCAGTCCCGAACGTGGACTCTATCGACATAATGAGTACCTCCACACGCTGCCGGGTATATTCGGAGACCGCGTATTTTTTGCAGATGTCCTGCGACATCACGAGATACTTTTTTACCGACCCCTCGTGGACCGTCGGGATTATATTCCCGCCACACTTGATACATTTCCCTGCAAGGGGCATCCTGCGGTGGCTCTGGTTGCATTTGGTACAGCGGAATTTCTGCTTTGAGAATGCATTGAGGTTTCCCTGGAGGTCACGGATGAAATGCGTGTTCAGCACTCGTTCGGCAACATCGTCCGCATCAACCGCCCTGATCTCCTCGGCCAGTTTCAGCTCGGCATCAAGCTTTTCGAGCATCGACTCGAGCCTCGTATACGTCGACTCGGCGGGTCCGGCAGAGATGTTGCTTGTGCTGTGGGTATAGAAGAACCCCTCAACCTGAGCCGGTGTCCCGAGGCGGCGTTCGACCCGGTCGACCAGGTGTTCCACGTCTTTCGGGTGTGTGTACTGTTGTGCCGCCTTGTACAACTCGAGGGGATATGACGCACCCACATCGATATTAAGGCTTTCCTTGTCAATTTCCGCCGGGTCAATACGGGTCGTCAGGACTAGCGGGGCGTCCATCGAACCACCGCGGGTCTCGGGGAGAAACGACCGGGAGAAGTTGATGAGACCGTCCAGAAGGAGCATAATGCAATCCTCGTCCCCGTCACACTGCCCGGTAAACACTCCGTTTGCAAGGACCGTGTGGTCGTCCGCTACCGTGAGGCAGTAGACACGGTCTTCGGGGGAGGGGGCCGGCTCGGCACTCTTCACGTAATCGGTGATGATGTTCATCCCCTCCTTTACCGGCAGCGGGTCTCCGGGTTTTATTTCCATTGCTTTTATTTTACGCAGGTACCCGATATCCCAGACCAGCATGGCGTGATCGGGGGTCACCGCAATTTCCTTGCCTCTCCGCGTTTCGATCCTGACCAGAGCCGCGGGGGACCGGTGAATTGATACGGACGTGACCTTCCGCATATGCAATACCCCGTTCGTATCGACAGCCCTTGTGTAGAAACAGGACTTCGGGTCCGAATAATACGTACCGAGGCGGTCAAGGCCGGGCTGGCTGATGTCGAAATTTTCGATCACGAACTGCCGTATGGGGACACTCTTCCATGACCACCCGTCATAGACCTCGATCACCGTATCACCGTGGAAACAGTTCCTTCGCTTTGCAGCATGGAAAAACGGGTGCGCATAGCCGACATTCGCCTTCGTGAACCCGACAAGGCGTGCAAGTACCCCGGCACTCGTGTGCGGGGCGAGCCCCATTACAAGATGACCGAGGAGGTCTGATTTCGTCTGGACGTTGTAAAATGGTGGCAGGTTATAACATTTTACCAGCATCATATCGATGAACCGGGTAATTTTTATAAGGTAATCGGCACAGATCTCGGATACCAGGATATCCTGGGGATGGAGCTCAATCACCTGGGACCGTTCGACCAGCGGGGTCCCGAAGAGGTCGCGTTCATAACCGAGTCGGATCGCCTGCGGAACGGTGATACCCACCTCATCGGGCCTGAAGTGGGTAAGCGGGAGGTCGATCATGTCGTACCTGACCGTCCCGTCCTTGAAGACAAATAGGTCGTGCTGTGCCCGGATTATCCCCTTATCAATCATCTCGATCGCCTTCTCCCGGGAGATCATCCCCTTGACCCCCTTCACCAGCTGCACCTGGTCCTCCCTGATACCAAGACGCGATATTGCCTGTGCATATTCCTCTTTAACATTGATGGTACAGGTGGAGGAACAGGACATCCCCATATGGCATGAAGGGCATTCGTCCTCCTCCCCCTCGTGGCCGCATTTCTGGCACTTAAACACGGGTTTTGTATGCGCACCACAATGACACTGGTTTTTATACGTCGCGGTCTTACATGCGGGACACCGGCGGCTGCCTGCCTCGACAATAATAACACCCCCGTCCTTGTTGGCGACCAGTGTATGGGTAGAAGCCTGCTGGAATGACCTCCGGGTCCCGCCTGCCTCTCCAAGCGGGAACAGGACATGGACAGCCGGGTCCATTTTCCGTGGGGCTGATTTACCCGGTCTTCCCATCCTCCCACCAATACGGGTCCCTGCCTTGGATCGCATGGTAAAACCGGACAGGCGGGTCACGAGCGCAAGGGAATTTTCCATTGGTGCATTCACCCATTCCTTGTTACGGGTAAGGTCACTGCCAAGGCCGAGACACGCAAGGGGCACAAGGTAGTCCCTGATTACGATCCGATCGTCAAGGATAGTATGCGGGATAAGTGCCTCTTCAAGGATACCTTTGCAGATGAACTCGTTCGGTATCACAAGGCCGGTCTCCCCGACCGAGCCGTTTTCTGCAATGAGATCGGCAAGCGTCTTTACCTGCAGGCAGGTGAGGTCGTCCCAGAAATACATGTAGGCGGGGTGAAGGCAGGTACCGGAACGTGCCATAAATATCGCTTCCGCCTCATTTTCAGGCCGGGTTTTCCCCCCTTCCTGTAACCACCACTCTTCACAGTAGGCCGCCGGGACCAGCAGGTGGTTGTTCTCAAGGAACTCCCCGTAACTGATCAGGATCTCGCCCACATCGAGTATCTTCTCGATCTTCGGCATGATCTCCCGCGCAAGGGTGCTGTCATCGACCCTGAGCACGGACCCGTCCTTTAACCTGACAGTCGGGCCTTCAATTGAATCAACCGGTACAATGCCCGCCGCTTTTCCGGGGCGTTCGGTCTTCATCTGGGTGCCGACCGCAAGGAAATCCCCGAGGATGTGCATAGTAGCAGGGTGGAGCCCGGCAGCGGCAAAACCCGTGTTCCTGGACCTCCCGAAACGCAAACGGAACCCGCCTTTCCTCATGGGATAGGCAAATACAGGTCTCCCTGCAATGAGGTCCCGCAAATACTTGTCTTTCGGCTTAATACCGGCCTGGCCGGTCTCCTCTGACTCATTTTTCGTAGTCCCGCTAATCAGTTCGTCGAGCCAGTCCCACCCGTCCATTTTCATTTTTTTAACGTTTTTCTGGACTTTTGGTGCTTTTAACGCAAGGCCTTCCGCAAGCACGAGTGCCATCCCGCCCCGGACAGTATTGGTCTCAACACGGGCAAGGTTCCGGTACCCTGACACGTCTTCCCGTTCAGTACCCTCTCCGTCGATACAGACCGGGCAGTTGCTGACAATAAGCCGGATCTCCTTCTCGCTCGGGAGGTACTGGAGGTTCATGATGGTGTTATACTGGCGGATCTCTTCGATGTACCGCTCGATTTCATCCTGTCTCGGGATATACCGGTTAATGCCGAGCGCCCGGCGCACATAGTCACCGACGAGGACTGAGAGTGCCTGTGCAGTCCCCCCCGCACTCCTGATGGGGCCCGCATAGTAGATTTTTAAGTATTCCGTGCCGTCATCGTTTTTACCCAGACCAATTTTGGCAATCCCTTCCGTTGGGGCAGCAACCACACCTTCGGTAAGGAGCGCCATTGCGGTGCGGATTGCATGGTCGAGGACTTCCAGGGGGCCGGTCTCACCGAATTTGCAGGCAACGAAATCGTCACCGATCCGGAGCGCCACCTCTTCCCGTGACATCGTGGCCTCAAGTTCACGGATACGCGCCGCAACCCCCTTGATATTCAGGAGCGCTTCAACACGGTCCGCCAGGTCATTTGCCACCGGGATCTCGGGGACCGTCTTCGGGTCAAGCCCCTGTGCCCGCGCCGCACGTGCAACCGCCATCGCCTCTTCAAGACCATTCTGAAGCACCGCAAGGTATTGTTCCATCAGCGGTGAGACCTGCAGCATACCAATTTCATGAACAGGGTGGGATTTATCTCTTGGGTTATCACCCGTGGGGACCAGAACAAAGGCACAGGAAACAATTTACCAGGATGAATGGTATCCCGGTTTACCAACGCCGAAACATTGCCGACCGGAAAACAGTTAAAAATTGGATCGGAGGTATTGCATGGGGTTCGAACTATCCTGCCTGCACGTTTTCTTACCGGGATCAAACAGCATCATATTGGACAGGGAGTAATCAGGCGGATCAGGTTTCCGTATCGTCTTTTCCTGCGACTGCCGGGGTATATTCATCCACCAGCGCATGCACTCCCGGTTCCCCCATCTTCCAGAGGACCAGTTCTGCACAGGACCGCATTTCGGCATCTTTGTCATGCAGCATCTGCTGGAGGGGCAGGATGGCCGGCTTCCCAATCCTGCATAATGCGAGGGCGATGAATTCCCGAAGAATCCTGTCCCCGCGGGAAAATGCCTCTATCAGGGGATCAACCGCAACCTCACCGATCTGTCCGAGCGCTGCTGCCGCATACTTCCGGAACCCGGGGTCAGTGTCATCCTCCATGGCATGGATCAGTGGTTCAACCGCGGGTTCGCCAACCGGCACCAGTGCACTCGCTGCGTACCAGCGGAAGTCGGGGTCATTATTCTCATGCATCGAGCGGATAAGAGGGTAGACTGATGGTTCACCAATAGTCCCGAGACGCCGGACGGCTGCTCGCCTGACAGCAATATCCGGGTTGCTCAGGTCACCAATCAGTCTCCCGGTCTCGGTTGTTCCGTCCCCTTCATTTTCCATGGTTTTTTCCTCCATATAGCCCGGTGGAATGATATTCGCTGGTCATTCGGGGCATTTTTACATTACCGGCCATTATCTTCATGACCCCTGCCCCGTTCAGCAGACTTTGCCTGTTGCACCCAGACCACCTGTTGCGGGTAGGGGATCTCGACTCCGTTTGCTTCAAGCGCTGTTTTGATTTTTACCAGCAATGACATTTTCAGGTCGTACCATTCCTTTGAGGGGGCCCATATCCTGATCAGAAGGTCAACCGAACTATCCCCGAGCTTGTCTACGAACACCAGCGGTTCCGGGTTTTTAAGGGCGAGAGGTTCATGTTCGATTATATCCCTTATAATCATGATAGCACGGTCAGCATCGTCACGATAGCTGATCCCGATTTTGTAATCAAACCTTCTGGCGACATTCGAAACATAATTCTTGATATTGGAAGTGAATACTTTCTCGTTCGGCACCCTGACATAAATCCCTTCAAAAGTCCGGACAATCGTTGAGAGGATCTGGATATGTTCAACGTTCCCGGTAATATCCCCGATATTAATATTATCCCCAATTTTCATCGGTCGTTCGATGATCAGAAAGATCCCGGATACGAAATTAGACACGACACTCTGACTCGCGAACCCGATAATAACAGCTAATATTCCTCCTGCGACAAGGAGACCTGACAGGTCGATCTTGAAATGGGGCGATGCAAAAAAGATACCTATCAGGATGATAGACCACCATACTATCGAATTCAGCACATTCAGGTCGGATTTCTCCATCCGGTCAGATAGCTTTTTTTTCAGAAAAGTTGTGCAGATTTTTGCAATTATTACCGCAATGATCAGGATGACTGCGATTGCGATGATATCATACGCCTTTAAATTCGCTACTATGGCGGCAATATCGAGGGTACTGTTAGTTGTCTGCAATCTTGTCACCAAGCCCGAATTCCATCAGGAATACCCCTTTTTCGGGTACCACCTCAACAACCGATACCTTCCTTGCGGAATATGCAGGGATTGACCGGGTCATGCCGTTTTTTCCGGGGGTGGAAAGAATCTTTGTTTCCGCGACCATGTTCGAATATAGTTCCATTTTCGCCGACATGAGGACGTAATCCCCGTACCAGATGGTCATCCCGGCATTGACAAAGACTGCCCTTGATACCTCAATCCAGGTCTTACCCTCGTTGACAAGGGTCAGGTCAAGCACCCCCTCCCGGAGTGGATCGGTTTTTGGGACATCCGGATAGATCGAACTCTCGTGCCACCGGGTCACACGACCGTAATCGGGAGGACCATAGAGGGAATATTTCGGTAATACAGGTGAAAAAACATCCAGCAGATCGTTATCTTCCTTGGCCCGGATGAATACCCCGATCTCTACCGGGAATGTGAGGTACAGCTGGCGGGTGGTCTCCGGTTCGACGAAAATGGGATTGAAATGTATCTCAAGGTACCGGGTCACTTTCTTCGGGAGGTTTAGGGGTTCCACAGGGTTGATAATGATTGACCCTTTTTCAGAGGCGATTGTCCGCTCCGCTGATTCGCCCCTGCACATTCTTCTGTAGGTGAGATAGCGGGAGGTACGTTCGACATCGATCGAGATCTCGTCCTCCCTGATGTGGCATGAGTAATCATAGGTACCGTACACAGTGAATTGAATCATTGTCGCAGGACATATAATTAATTATTTTTTGCACGTTCAGCTCCAGAAGCGCAAAAATACTCCGAACGTAGAAAAAATAACGGTCCTGCATTTCTGTCATTGACCGGAAAGGTCATTGATCAAGGGTCCGAGGTCCGGGTCACCGAGACCCATGAGGGCATTAGTAAGCCTCTTCCGCAAATCAGGGTCAATAGAGAGCAGGAATTCGGTGAACACGGGGCTGTCAGGTACATCGCCTTTTGGAGCCTGTGCAATATAGGTCTGCAATGCCTCATTGCCGACTTCGTTCAGCAGGCGGATAAACAGGTCGATATTCCCGTCTTCCATTGCTTTCAACGACGCCAGTGCCTCTGAACGGACATTTTCATATTTGTCTCCAAGGGCCCGGACCAGTGGTGCAATTGCCCTTGGGTCACGGATCCGCCCGAGCGCAATCGCTGCACCCCAGCGGAGACTCCCGTCACCCTCCCCGAGCGCCCTGATCAGCGGGGAAACTGCCGGCTGCCCGATCATCCCAAGCGCGACTGCTACCCTCCCCTTGACATAGCGGTCCTGGTCACGGAGAAGACCAATGAGTGGATCAATGGCACGGACATCCCTGATCTCCCCGAGCGCAATTGCGGACTTCCACCGGACGTCCTCATCCGGGTGACCAAGCAGGACGATGAGCGGCTCAACTGAATCATTCCCGATTTTTACAAGGGCTTCAGCAGATTTCCACCGGAGTGCACTGTACTGGTCTTCGGAGAGCATCGTTACAAGGGGTGGTATTGCAGCGGGATCCTGTAAGTCCCCTAGAGCCTCAACTGCCAGGTACTGGACATCCAGGTCCGTATGCCCGAGGGCTTTGATCAGTCCCGTGATATCCTTCTCATTCCGGAGGTCATCCACGTTCGAATAGGAGTGTATCCTGTTCCGGATTTCCCTCCAAACGCTGTGAATAATATCCATCACCTCCCATTTCCCTGGCGCCCGGTCCGTGAGAAACCACTCACGACACCATCGTATCAATTCTGCATCCGGGCGGATTACAGGCCAGGTACACCTAGTAAAACCAGGAGTGCCCGGGTTAAAATACCTCTCTCGTGACAACAATGAATGTTCATTCATTGGTACCACGGGATTCCGTGCTGTGGATCATCCTTGGCAGGAGACGGATGGGAGTCTCAGGGGTCACTCATAACAGACCCCTTATCGGGAAATGAATTGTGACGTCATGTGAAACCTGTACACGAATTCCTGCACTGTCCTGGACGGAGGATACATGAAACCGGTATACCGGTTTTTAAAAAACACCCCGGGGGTCCTCTGACGGGCGGCACAGGGTAGCCCATAATGTACATGGAGACAAATGTACTATGAAAGTTATCGGGCTTCTGAGGTGATTATTAGTAAATGGACGGAGCGGTACTCGTCGATATCGGGTTGTTTGCAGTATTCCTGGTAGTATTGATCTGCCCGTTCCGCTTCAGGCAGGTCGAGCAGAACCTCGAGTTATTTCTCCTGGGTTGCGGGATACTTGCCCTTACCATCTCCGGTTTTGCAACAATCGAAGGTTATACGTTTGGCTGGACCACGGCAGTGGTAGTCGAAGCCCTTACCGCACCGCTTGTAATAACAACGGTCTTCGGTGTGCCTGTGGGTATCGTCCAGATCGTCCTGATTTTCGGACTTTTTTTGTATTTTTGTTTCAAAACAGTCCGGAAGGCAATTATCTGGACTGTTGCCCATACCTCGATACCGGTATTTATTTTTTTAATCATCGTAATACTCGGACTCATCTCCAGCCTGATATCCGCTATCCTCGCTGCACTGGTGCTTGTTGAGATGGTCTGTGCCCTTCCCATCAACAGGGGCGATAAGATCAGTGTTACAGTGGTCGCCTGTTTCTCGATTGGGCTTGGTGCAGCACTCACGCCCCTCGGTGAGCCACTTTCAACCATTGCCACCTCACGGCTCTCCGGTCCCCCGTATTTTGCCGGGTTTGATTTCCTGTTTAACCTCCTCGGACTCTATATCATCCCCGGGATTGTTGCCCTTGGTATCGTGGGAATGGTCATCTACCACCGGAGCGGATTATCGGAGGAATCACTGGCATGTGAGCTCAGGCGGGACACGCTGGCAGAGGTCGGAATCCGTGCAGTGAAGGTCTATGTCTTTATCGTGGCCCTGATCTTTCTCGGCGAAGGGTTCAAGCCCCTTATCGTTCAGTATGTCGTATCGATACCATCTGCCGGGTTATACTGGGTAAACATGATCTCCGCTGTGCTTGACAACGCGACACTCACCGCTGCAGAAATTAACCCTGTGCTTTCAGAGCTCCAGATAAAAAGTGCCCTCATGGGGCTTGTAATCGCCGGAGGCATACTGATACCCGGTAATATCCCGAATATCATTTCTGCAGGAAAAATCGGAATTACGAGCAAGGAGTGGGCAAAAATTGGTATCCCGGTGGGAATCATCACAATGATTATCTATTTCGCGGTTATCTTTGTCCCACAATTACTCACCGGCGTGTAGATAAAGGATTTTTGCCATCCCTTAAAATGTAAATGACCGGTATTTCCATATCAATACAATTACACAGGTCGGGGGTTTTCGATTGCCCCGCTCCTGGAAAAAAAAATCTTTTCATGAACATGCAACGGTAATGCAGTCTTCAAGCGTGCCGATCCGTGATGCCGCACCACACATGTTCGGAACATAGGTAAATGCCTTCCCGCTGTTTACCATGACCGACTGGTAGGAATCCATGCAGGGCGAGACAACCATGCAGGTATCGGCATATACCCGTGCGCCGCTCCGTTCAATGGTCTCAATAAACCCACGTGAGTTCCCTGCAACGGCCCTCGAGGTAAATACGTACAGGGGTTTATTCACATGCTTCCCCTCGAGCAGGTGAGCGATCGCGCCGAGTTCGTCCGGAGAACAGTGGGGGCACCCGATTGCCACTGCATCAACCGGGATATCCTTATAGAGGTCGCTGATTTCCTTCTGTTCCACCGGGATTGTATCAAGGCCCTTCAGGTCATAGGCGAACACCCTCGAATCAGGGGTGATGCCTTCCACATGGAACAGGGCAACCGCCCCGCTGGCAGCCATGGCCGCGCCAAGTGCTTTCAGCTGGTCACGGTCGGGACGTATTCCCCTGAAGTATGGTATCCGGTTCCCCGCTTCCTTGCCTGCAATATACCCGAGTGCCCCGTACCACGAGGTATCATGGGTTCCGGTCCCGTCCACATCGATCACAAGCCCGGGTTTCCTGTTTGCCACAATGTGTAAGCCATAATAGGGTGTCTTCCCGATTATCGCAGCCGCAAGTGCACTCGGGCCCCCTTCACGGTTGGTCCGCGCCCCGATGACCGAGTTTGAGTATGCGACCGCAGACGATTCCGACCATGATAAGTGGTCACCATACTGTGTGATCGTGTGATAATACGGGGTGCAGGTGCAGTCAAGGTGTATACCAAGGCGCTCGTAGGCCGATACCACCTCTGCCTGTTTCTTTGCAAATTCCGGTGAGACCCCCATCTCCCGCCACCGGTCACGGTCCATTCCAATGGGGTTCAGTACGGCGGGGACAGCCGCACGTGCATCGAGGGCCTTGAGCCACTTGAGCCCGTATTCCCCGATTGTCTTGTACGATGCTCCGCTCACCTGGGCACTCCTGATAGGGATCATCCTATCGGCCCCGAAGACCTTGCCGAGAGCGACCAGTATCTCCATCATCATCTTCCTGGTCTCCCCGAACTCCCCGTTCAGGACGAGTTCGTCCTCCCGGTCAAGTTCCATTCTATCACCACCCTGCCCTGATGAATTTTGCTTCTCTTCCCATTTCCATCGTAGCATCGAGGCCGATTTTTACATTCGTACCATTCTCAAGCCTGCATGGATCCAGCGAAGAACCCCTGATGCCCGTAATCACCATGCAGTCCCTGTCTCCGCGGACCCTTGTCGCAATAGCGAACTCGACGTCCTCGGGATTGAAGATGTCAATATCGTCATCGACCACCACCACATGTTTCAGCGAGGTGTGTGCAGCAAACGCTGCCAGAATTGCATTCTTCGCATCCCCTTCGGTATTTTTCCTGATCTGGACCACGGCATGGAGATAGCCACACCCGCCGCGGGTGAGGCTGACATTTTTGACATCTGTGACTCCTGCCACCGCACGATAGATTATGGGCTCGTATGGGGCCCCCATCAGGAGCTTGTGCTCGTTGCCGGCCGGTAGGATCCCATGGTATATTGCATCTTTCGCAAGATTCATTCCGGTGAACCTGATTACCGGCTCGTTCCTGATGACATCGTACGTCCCGGTAATATCGACAAACGGGCCCTCCGCATGCCGTTCGCTGCCGATATACCCTTCCAGCACGATCTCGGCGTCCGGGACAAGCACCCCGTTCGGGCACCTTCGCACCGGGAGTTCTCCTCCAAGGAGTGTTGCAGCAAATGCAAGTTCATCGCCCCATGCAACACGGGAGCAGCTGGCAAAGGTGACCGCCGGGTGGACACCGATTGCCATGGCCACCGGGAGTTCCTTTCCTTCCGCGAGCGCTTTCCGGAGCAGCGTATGGGTATGGCGGCCCTCCACAAGACGTGCGGCTACATGGTCCTTATCAAGGACGAGCATCCGGTGAATGGACGCGTTTTCAACGTCCCCGTACCGGGAGAACACAATTCCGGACGTGATATAGGGGCCTGCATCCTTCGGAAAATGTGTCATAACGGGAATCTGGGAGAAGTCTGCCCTGCTCATCTTCAGGTCCCCTTCCTCCACAACACGGCCACCGCACTCCCTGGTCGACAGGTATTTCACGATTTCTGACTCTTTTATTCCGAGGGCGAGGGAGAGGGCCTTTCTTGTAGCAGTTACGTTCATGACGGCCTTATGACCTGCCGCGTTATGGAAGAAGAGTAGTTTATCGGTTTTCGCAGCCATTTTTGGTGCTTCAAACCTGATATCAATCGGTTGGTCGATATCAGTAACCTCCCCGGATTCACGCATTATTTCAATGAATTCACGCATCGTAACCGCTCCACCGGGAAGAGAGGGAATGCTCAACTGATAAATGGTCCAGAATTCGTGCGACCACCATGTCCACGAGGTCATCGAGGGTCTTCGGGTGGTGATAGAACCCGGGGCTTGCGACCATGATCGTGGCGCCCGATTCACTAGCAGCCAGCATGTTCTTTAAGTGAACCCGGGAGAGGGGCATTTCGCGGGGCACGAGTATACACTTCCTGCCTTCTTTCAGGCTGACATCGGCGGCCCGTGTGATCAGGTTGTCAGCAAAACTGTTACTGATGGCAGCAAGAGTCTTCATCGAACAGGGGACTACCACCATCCCGTCATGCCGGAATGATCCGCTTGCAATTCCTGCACCCATCCCGTCCTCATCGTGATATACAGCGTTGTACCCGTCAAGGGCCACACCTTCATGCCGGGCAATATCCCGGGCGATCCTTGTTGTTATCAGGTGGACGTTCTCCTCCTCACAGAGCACATCAAGGAGCCGTTTCGCGTATATCACGCCACTTGCCCCTGTCACCCCAACGACGAATGTTCTCTTCATTGTCACTCCCGGTCACCAAATGTAGGATATAGAAGGGGAAATCTCCCGGTACCTTCCCGAGGTCCGGTTGTCAGCCGGGCCGTTTCCCGGAATCAACTGACACGGGAAAGGGTACGAGGCATTTCCCTGCTCTACAATACAGTGAGATTTCAGGATGAAAGAACTTATGCAACCCTGATTCTCATCGAAATGATGTCCCGTTAAAGCCAGGAAAAAAGGAAATTCCCAATTATTTTTATTTTTCAGCGGTTTTTTGGGATAAAGAACCTGAACCTAAACTCAGACTCATCGAGCCCCCTCGATCCCTTACGGTCAAGTTCATCCCTCATGTCCCGGACGATACCATTGAGTATATTCAGCTCCTTGAGCACATCACATTCACCATCAGTGCACTCGTTCAGGAAATCAAGAAAATCATTGATGGATTTCAGTACCTCGGGCCCTGCGACGAGGTTCATCGTATCGAGGATGTAGGCCAGCCTCATCTTTGCCCGGATAAGCCGGTCAGGGTCACTTCCTGCAGTGTTGAGGTCCGTTACCGCGTGGAAAAATTCCTGGTACACTTTCAGTTTATGGCGGTCCCCGATGAGCTTTCGTTCACGGCCGTTGGTATAGAGGTATACGGCGCAGATGAAAATTGCTACCGCA
>CAIKOD010000148.1 GCA_903828975.1 uncultured Methanomicrobiales archaeon
AATCGCGCATCGTCCACGGTCCTTGGTCCTCTTCTTTGGAAAGAGAAGAATATCCATTTCAATGCTACCCAGATATTTTTCAAAAGGAATGCGATAATTGCATAGAGATATCGAATAATTACGCTTTTGGTGCTGGTTTTAACCCGGACCTTGTTTCGCATGCGATATGAAGATTCGATCCCGAATCGTTTTCTGTAGATCGTTGCGACTTTTTTAGGATTCTAGGAGATTCCATAAACCACATAACCAAGGATTTTATGTCCAGTGTGGTCTTTATTTCTAACCCGGTTTTTAATATACACAGCAATATCAACCTCAACGGGATGATTATATTTACTGAGTATATAACGGACATACTGGGTGGCAGGGAGTGGCTGTACCCACTGCCTGATCACGAGTCCCGTTTCATTTATTTTTACCCGGATGATTTCATCCGAGCGAAAAAAACGGTATTTCTGCCTAATCAACAAACAACGGGACCGGTTTAAATTTCTCAACCGAAAAGAGTCCACGGACAGTCAGCCTGAGCTGGGGAATTACAGGGAGGCAAAGGAACGAGAGGTACATAAAAGGGTCTTCGATCCCACCCATCTCACGGGTCGCTGAATGGAGCATTTCGAGCTGTTCAATCACCTCTTCATAGGGTCTGATGGACATGAGCCCGGCATTTTCCAGTGGTAGCACCGTTACATCATTACCATTCACAGCCACCAGTCCACCGTTATGGCAGATAACAGCTGATATGGCTTTTTGAAGTTCTTCATCGCCTGTTCCCGCAGCAATAATATTATGGGCATCATGCGATACACTGCCGGCTATAGCACCATGATCAAACGAAAACCCATGTACGAGACCTGTCATATTCAGCCCGGGACAATAGCGGCTGCAAACAGTGGTTTTTATAATATCCCGCTCAAGGTCTGGTAATTCTGCACTTTCTATATCAAAATGCAGTTCTTCGGTGATTATCTGTCCTGGTACAATACCAATTACTCTCGCAAGCCCGTTCCCGGTTAGAGCAACGTCAGCAGGCCCGGGTATAGTTGCCTTTATGTTATAAGGTGCTGGTACGGTTGCAGGGACAGACACGCCCATGATCTCTTTTCCGCGTCTGAATGTCCTTCTCACATAAAATTCTTTTTTTGTGTCAACGATAGAGAAATCAGCCACCCTACCAGGGGATATCGCCCCACGGTCATGTAACCCGAACCTCCCGGCAGCTGACAGGGTAGCCATCCGGAGAGCAAGTTCAAGTTCCAGCCCTTCTGATACAGCCGTCCGGATTATACCATCGATATGTCCCAGTTTCATAAGCGTGTCCGCGTGACGGTCATCGGTGGAAAACGAGCACCGTGAAACCGTATAAGGGGTTACAACCGGACGCAGGGCCCTGATATTCTTCTCGGTTGAGCCCTCCCGGAGATAAATATGCATCCCTTTCGATAGCTTTTCCCGGGCTTCCGCAGCCACTGTACATTCATGATCACTCCCGGGCCCTGCGAGGATGTAGGCATTTAAGTCATTGCCGGTAAGCAGTGGTGCATGTCCGTCTACCAAAGGAAAAATTCCCAGTTTTTTAATTATTCCCGCATCTCCAGACATGACACCCGGCATATTCATCATTTCACCCAATCCCAGCACACCCTCCCTGCCGGCAAATGTGGCAAGGTCCGGTGCATCCAGCGTAGCACCACCGGTATCAACAGGTGTCGATGGGACACAGGACGGTACCATATAAAAAAAATCAATCCCGGTGTTTTGCGACGCCCGGAGCATGTATTCTATCCCTTCTTTTCCCAGAACGTTTGCTATCTCGTGCGGGTCCGCGATTACCGTCGACGTTCCATGACGGGCAACCAGGCGGGCATATTCCGCGGGACAAAGCAGGGAACTCTCGATATGGACATGGGAATCGATTAATCCCGGAACAACCCGCGCCCCTTTGCAGTCTATGTCCCGCATACCGGAATAATTACCAGTTCCAAGCACTATCCCGTCTTTTATGGCAAAATTAACAAGGTCCCAGCTGCAGGTAAACGGGTCAAAGAGTTCCGTATTCCGAATAACAATATCCGCAGGGGAAAGACCTCTTGCGGCCCTGATTAACGATTGAATGTCAGATTTCAAAATCCCTGATCACCACCGGGTAGCGGGTTGTCTTTGAACTTATGTAGATAAAACACCGGTAATTTCCCTTTTCGAGTGCGAGGGGTATGGTAACAACATTATCTCCTGCTTTAAACGGGAAATTGTCTGCATTCCTTGAGAGTTCCTCCTGTTTGAAGTCCTGCAACCGGAAGACCGCGACTTCCAGTACCCCGTCAGGTATGGCTTCTTCGCTCCTGACCATGAATGTTATAGATCCTGATTTGTATGTCACATCCCCGGGTACCAGGTTCATACAGCCGCTACCCAGTACTGAAAGAACAAGGAGAGCAAAAATTAGGAAAAGGACCTGAGTGCGCATACTATTCATAACGATAGCCGGGCTAAAAATTATGGTGGTCTGATCCTGAAACCCGGACAACTAAAAAACAGTGGGTTGATCCATTTTAAAAAACGACATTCAGCGGGTATTATTTATTACCATTAGCAAAATAGGCTTTGTTGAAATCCTCTCAATCTATTTTGTATATTAGGTTATTCCAAAATTTAACCACGCTCCCTGGGCTCCGCCCCGCCGCTTTGGCGGCCCCGGTTATGAGTGGGAATGACGTTACAGTCTCTGAAATTTTGAGGAACACTGCAGTTGAACCCTGCCCAAAGGTTATCGTGCTGGGAGTGGGACAGGGAGGGGGTGAAGTCCCTCCTGTCTACGCATTTTCCCTTCCTTTTTCTAAACACGCAGGGTTTCAACAAAGCCTTTTTTACAAAAGGTTAATGAGGTAGTATAAATATCTGTTTATTATGAAATTGTCACCTAATTTGATTATAACTATTGTTATCGTCATCGCGGTCTGTATGGTAGCACTCGTGTTCGCATACTCTGTATATTCACACGCATTACCGCTGTCCCAATTGACCGTTCAGCCAACTCCGGTATCAACCCCGGAAATAGTTCAGCCAACCGCTGCACCAACCGTAATCACGCCGGTACCCACTTCAGCATATGCATATCTGGATTACATCCAGTCCGGTACCGATAAAGTAAGCCGCGCAAAGATAGTGGTTGAAAAGGGAAAATCTTTGATAATCCCCCCACTTGCCATCAGGTCTAACCTCAATAATGAGACCAATGCAGTCTTCAGCGCCAAACAGAATTTCATCTCGGCAGAAAACCTTATTGTTGGTGCCCAGGCAGACTATTCCAATGCCCTTAAAACCGCCCCCCCCCAACAAGTAGCAACTCTTAATGTGTTGATTTCAACATTGAATGCAGTTCAAAGGAATACGGTAACATATATCCAGTCATCCGACTACGCACTTGCCGGTGACTGGTATAACGCAAATAATGCATTTAACCAGGCTAATATCGGCTACCAGAGTAATATGGGGACCACCAATCAGCTATTACAGGCAATGAACCTTATTGCATAATATCCTGTAACTCTCCAATTCCCTACAGGCACCAATTTTTTTAGCACACCCATTATCACGGGACGTTAAGAATCCGACCTGGATTGCAATGGAAAAATAGGATTAACGGCTCTGTAGAAATCCTCTCAAATCTATCTTGCATAGGAGTTACGCAGAACCCTCTGAAAAAAAATTAGAGCGCATATTTTGGATGTTCTA
>CAIKOD010000149.1 GCA_903828975.1 uncultured Methanomicrobiales archaeon
ATATGGGCATGGGTGATCAGATATGCCTTGTTCTCTCCATTTTTAATGCTGCGTTCCAAGCCAATACGCTCTTCTTTACTCAGGGAAACAACATATTTCTTCTTCATTTTATTTTTATAGTACGTACTTAGATAAAGTACCATTGGATAATATTTATATATAATATTAATTGACCGCAAACACTAGTGGAAAGTTACGGTTCAAAGACCACGGATTCACGGTTATGTCCGGACCTTATAACCCGCCCTGGTAAGCATCAGGATTACTTTCTCCTCCCAGGCTGCATCATCCGGTTCAACCAGGTTGTTGCTGTTGTCTTCAAACAGCCGGGTAAGTGCTTCATCTTCAGATGCCAAAAATCGCCGGCCCATAATTCGCCCTGCTCGTTTTCCCGTGGAATTTAGGATCAGCAGGCGCCAGCAGCCATAGTCATTGCACATCTCCGGGCGTGTCATGTGGATAGTACAATAATTTTCCGCAGATACAGGTCCGTACCGGAAGAAAGGACATGCTTCGGGGCTTTGTAAAAAAATGCTCTTATCAAGAAAGAGCGATACCTTGTCAGGGTCAACTGATACCGCTGTTCTCTCCCCTGAATACTGGTTATAGACCAGAAAGTGATAGTCCCCGTAGTCTTCTATTATTTTGTGGACCAGGCCCAGGTGACTGCAACATTCCCCGCAACGGCAACATTCAAAGGACATGGTATCAACCTTCCTTTTATGGATAGTTCATGGATATTTTTTGATTTCGCCGCAACATAAAAATATGACAACCTCCCGGATGACCGGGAAAAAAATTATTTCTTCGTATACTTCTTTCCGGCCGAAAATGCCTCTTCTACCTGGTTACCCACGCCAAAATAGGTCATCTGGGCATATACAATCGGGTTGATCTTTTCGATATCGGGTTTTCCGTCCGTCAGGCAGGACCTGGCGGCATGGATCTCCACAACCTCGCCAATATACAACAGGTGGCTCCCGCACTCAACAGACTTGAAAAGCCTGCATTCGATGTTGACCGGGCACTCTTCTGCCATTGGGGCAGTCTTCAGTATCCCGTAAAATGACCGGAAGACACCGGACTTATCCTCCTGCACACCAGAGACGAGCCCGCAGTGATCAGTCTCAACTACCTGGTTTTCGGACGGGACGTTCAGGCTGAAGGTCTTGTTCTCATCGATCCCCTTCGCGGTATTCCGTACCTTGTTGATCGCAACACAGATCATCGGCGGCGCCATGCAGGCGACCGTTGCCCATGCAGCGGTCATATAATTCGGTTTACCCTTTACGTTTGCACCCACAAGCAGGGTGGGCATGACACACATGTATGGCATCGGGCCAAGCGTGATCTTTTCCATTCGTGTTCACTCCGGAATATGGTAGGTGGAAGGGGTGTTTAATGGTATCTTCGCATGGTTTTCAGGCAACTCATACGCCAGCCAGGCAATTGTCGGACTCCGTACTGATAGGGTTCAGATTCAATGGCTACATCCGTCGGTTTTATGTAAAAAAAATTGGATCTGTACCCCATTTCTGACAATTATTGTTACGTGGGTTATGAGTCCAGGAAGAAGGAGACTATCCGTCCAAACTGCTCGGGGTACTGGTACATCATGCCATGCCCGCCGCCGGGGACCTGGATGACCCATGCACCTGGGATGCGTTTTCCGATAACAAATGCATTCGCCGGGACACTGATGACGTCCTCCGCCCCGTTCAGGACCAGCGTCGGTGACCGGATCCCGGGGAGGCGGGAGTATGTCCCGTTCCATGAGCCGATTGCCTCGACCTGACGGGCATAGCTTTCTGGCGGAGATGTTTCAGTCGGAATCGGGAAGTAGGTCCGTGAGTCCGGGTACCCATGGAGCCATATTGGCGGGAACAGGAGCGAAAAAAGTCTTTCGCCACGTTCACGTGCGGAGCCGGATGAATTGGTGAGTTGCTCCAGGACGACCGGCGATGCCGGAATGCTCTCGTTCCCACCGACCGTCCCGGCATACAGGATGAGCCGGTTGACCTTCCCGGGATGACGGAGTGCCAGTTCCTGGGTGATATCGGCACCCATAGACCAGCCGAGGACATCGGCCCGGCTGATATTCAAGGCATCCAGAAGCCCTGACGCATCGTCAGCAAAGAGAGAAATGGAGAACGGCTTGTCAGACGAGGTCGTATTTCCCATCCCCCGGTTGTCAAAGACAATGACGCGGTGATTTGCAGAGAGGTTCGAGAGGACAGCTGGCGGCCAGAGGTCCATCGTCGACCCATACCCCATGATGAGAAGGAGTGGTTTTCCCTGCCCGAGTTCTTTGTATGCAATTTCGATATCATCAACCCGGACTTTTTTAACAGGTACTTGGCCCACCCCCTGAACAGGGGAGCCTGGCGCATGAAGAGTGACCAACGGTGTAGAGGTTGCTAAACTATCCGGGGTCCCCGGCCCTGGTGCAGTACAGCCTGCCAGGAGAAGAAGCAAAGCTGGAATGAGGATGGCGATAGGGAGGAATGAACGCATATAGCCCTGTATGAGACCGGAGGGTAAAAAGATGCAGCATGACCTGTGACAAAATTCAGGTTGCCTTGATGGCTGTGACAGGGTACAGGGTATGGGCTGACGTGATTGCCGTTGCCCGGTCAGGTTTGTACCGAATCGCCGGCCCAGAAGAGTACCCTGGTCAACCGTGCATCCCATTATGCATCATCGCACCTGTTGAGGTGGTTGTCCTGCTCTTCGAAAAGCCGCGTTAAGCTTCATTTTCTGGCTGCCAGATGACACATTATCCTTCCAACTCTCTTTCCATCAGGATTAAGGACCCGCAGGTGCCAGCAACCAATAGTCCCTGCAGATCTCAGGGGGTATCTGGTAGAGGGTACAGTAACATTTCGCAGACATAGCATCATACCGGAATAGGGGGCATACCCCGGGGGGTGCTGTAAAAATGTGCTCCTTTCAAGAAATAGCAACGTCCTGTCCGGTTTAACGATGACGGTTGTTTTTTCACCGCTGTACTGGTTATTCACCGGAAAACGGTAATTCCCATAGTCTTCTCTGATTACATGAACAAGACCCAGGTTGCCGTTATATTCTCAGCACCGGCGTTATGTTTGCTTATCCTTTTTATTTTTATCACTCCCAATAGTAACGGTATGAATTTGACCTTTGTGGGGTTGTTACCGTCATGAATTGCGAACAACATGATTCGTGGATCAGCAGGGTGAAGGACTCGTTCCGCTGCTCCTTCGGCGAAATCGTCTTTGGCATGTCGGACGGAACCGTCTCGATTTTTGGCCTCGTGGCCGGTATGCTGGCGGGCGCCCAGTCCGGTGATGTTATCCTCCTTGCCGGTGCCACAGCAGCAATCGCGGCAACAGTCTCCATGATGGCGGGTGTCTTCATGGACCTTGAGTCAGAAAAGGATGCGGCCCGCGTGGAAGCGGAACGGCGGGCGGCAGAGATCCATAGTGATCCCGATGGTGCTGTGAAGAAACTGATGGGTGATCTGCAGGGCTCCGGCCTGAGTCAGACAAGTCTTGATGCGATCCAGGTTGATCTCCAGACGAATCCCCTCACCATCCAGAAGTTTGAGGATGCGGTATCAGCCGAGGAGGAGACACCGGCAGAGAAAGCCCCGCCCTATGTCCATGCATGCTGGATGGGGATTGCTGACTTCATCGCTGCGATGACCCCGGTTATCCCGTTTGCGTTCCTGCCGGCTGAACAGGCAAAGTATGTCTGCATTGCGGGGACTGCGGTGCTCCTGCTCCTGCTGGGTATCGGGCGGGCACGGCTTGGCCAACGCCCGTTATTCCGGACGGTGCTCGAGACCATGGCAATTGCAACAGCTGCGGGTATTGCCGGTGTAATCTTCGCCCTGATTATCACCTGACGGGGAAGGGAACAATAAATCCCCGGCAGTCCCCTCTTTCCTGCTGGTGGACGAATACCCCTTTCTTATCTGAAAACCATCCCAGAACAGGTCCCTGTGCCTGTTTACACGCAGAAATTCCAGGACAACGAAAATTCCAAGACTATAAATTGAACCCGAACCCACCCTTAAAAGTAACAATGGCTGACGAAACAGAGGGGGAGGGGATCTTTCTCACCAAGGGGCGGCTGGAAGGACTTTCAGATGGGATATTTGCGTTTGCGATGACACTGCTTGTTGTCGGCCTGGATCTGCCTGACAAAGCTTCCATTGTGCAGTCAACCGGATATGCGATGGACCTCCTTGTCTCGCTCGAGTCCGATTTCCTACACTATATCCTGGCATTCCTGATCCTCGGTGCATTCTGGCTCAGCCATCATATCCAGCTCAATTCTGTGAAACGGATCGATAAGGTGTATGTCTGGATTAACCTCACATTGCTTCTGTTTGTGGCACTCCTCCCCTTTACGACATCCTTTTCAGGGGATTTCCCGAAGGTCCCAATCGGAGCGATGGTATTCGGGGCAAGTCTTTTTGCGGTGGGCATGGGAATGTTCTGCCACTGGTTGTACGCAACCCAGGGTCACCGCCTCGTCGAACCGACGCTGGACAACAGATATATCCGTTACGTCCTGATCAGTAACCTCGTTGTCCCCTTTGTCTCTGTCGTGAGCATCCTGATCGCACTTTCCGGCAGCACATGGAGTACGGTGGTCTACCTGGCTCTCCCTGTCGTTGGCTATGTGGTATACCGGCTGGCCAGGTAATATCCAACTTCCGGGATCCCAGATAAAGAGGGATCACACTTTTTTCATCGGATCGATGAAGCCGCCTCGGGTATTTTCCATGTACAGGATTTTTATGTAAGGAATGAAGTATCCCCTGTTCATACATCCGAAAAAAAAGAATTGTTCCTGATTTTACCTGATCAGGTATGTCACCGTGACTGTTGCAGTAACGGTTATGTCACCCGGTTGGATAGGTGTTGGCGCTGGGCCGGATGCCGAATCACTTTTTGCGTAGTTCTGGAACAGTACTGGTGTGTAACCCTGGCCGACATCAACAGTCTTTACCGCGGAAATGTTGACACCGAGTGCTGTGGCGACAGTCTGTGCATCGGCTGCCGCCCTTGCAGTTGCTTCTTTAAGTGCCTCGGTCCTGAGCACCTGCGCCTGTTCGTCTGATAGGAGGAACTGGATAGAGTTCGCCTGGTTAATCCCGTTTGCCACACCGATGTCAATAACCTCTCCAGTCCGGCTCACATCGTGGAGGGTTACCGTCAGGGTGTTCGTTACGCGATAGGCCTTGATCTTCTGCACGATAGGGAATTTTGAATCATCGTATACAGGGTAGATGTTGTACCCGGTCGTCTTGAGGGCATCTTTCGGGATCCCGGCAGCTTTCAGTGCATCCATAACTTTTGTCATTATGGCAGCATTTTCCGCCTGGGCTGCTTTTACATCGATATTTTCGGTTTCGACAGCGAGCGAAATCTGAGCACGATCCGGGGTGCCTATTACAGATCCGGTCCCTGATGCCGTAATCGTACGATCAGTGCTGGTGTCGGCCGCCGACACGGACCCAATCGCCAACAGGGCGATGAGGAAAATGAGGGCGGTTAGAATCGCTATTCTATTCTTCATAATTAAACAAAGACACTGTTTCACGGCGTTCCGTTTAAGGTTTCCCTTGACTGCGAACGGAATGGCAGTCATCATGAGATCGACCGGGACCAGGGTATATCCGGGTGAATCACGATATTATTGCCCTGATTGCTACCATGCATCTTTTTTAAGAGACCTGGTTGTAGTAATAACATGATTATATGAGGAGGACCATACGTTCCGATGCTGACGAAGGGGTGAAAAAGATATGATTACGCAGGATATTATACAAAAACTGTGGGATGCTGCAGGAATTGGGAATGTTGCGGTGTGGGGAGACGATACGATGACAATTGTGCCACCTGATTATCCCGGAGAAACAGCAGGTAAAAAACCGCTTGTCATCCTCAAGCCCATCGTCCTCGTGAACCGCTACGAACTTCTGGATTTTGCCCTCCATGACGAAGAATTACTCATCAACATAGAAAACACCCTCCGTGCTGCCGGCGGACAGGTGACACGGGCACCGAAGTCATAACCCTGGTGTAACGATATTTCCCGCTCAGCACCGGATTATTACCTGACCCGGCCAACCCGGTAATGGCATGCTTTTTCCCGGAATTAAAGGGGCCTCGTTTTTCGCGGTTTTCAGACACAGGGGCCGACAACCGGCATGAACTGCCTGCCAGGTCATTTCAGGCAACGTACCTCCTTTTACAGCCAAAGAAAACCAGTCTGTCTCCACCGGGTGGGTCCCCGTCAGAAAAGAGTTATAATAATGTCTGGAAACAAAATACCGTTTCATGACCCTGATTCCTGCTGACGTCGTACCGGTAGACGATGTGTCTCTTGCATACAGGGAGTATGGTTCGGGGGACCCGGTAGTCCTGATCAACGGGTTAGCATCCACGATGGATATGTGGAACCCACCGGTTCTTGGCAGGATTTCCGAACAGTTCAGGGTCATCATCTTTGATAACCGCGGCACCGGATACTCAGGTTCATCGGGCAAACCGCTCTCCATTTCCCTGCTTGCCAGTGATACGGCAACGTTGATGGATGCTCTCGGCATCCCCTCGGCACATGTGATCGGGTTGTCCATGGGGGCATCCATTGCACAGGAACTTGCCCTCAGTTTTCCGGGAAACGTAACCAGGCTCATCCTGGTGGCAGGTGAATGCGGGGGGACCGAATCTGTGCGGGCGGACCCGGAGATCATGGCACAACTCATGGATAAGCATGGGACAGGGCATGACGTGGCCAATCGTATGTTTTCCCTGCTTTTCCCGCAATCCTGGCTGGATACCCATGATCCGCCCCTCTACTGCCCCGAAATTCACGAAACAACAAGCGATGAGATGGTTGCACGCCAGGCAGCTGCATTCTTTGGATGGACGGGATCGTTTAGCCGATTGGGTGACATCCATTCGCCGACTCTGGTTATCACCGGAACGGAGGACGTAATTGTCCCACCAGTGAACGCCCGAATTTTAAGCAGGGGAATCCCCCGTGCACAACTGGTCAGGATCGCTGGTGCAGGACACGGACTGATGTACCAGGTCCCGGACAGGTTCAGTGATTGCGTACTGGATTTTCTGAACCGCTGAAATCCTCAATCCACGTTGAGAACAAAGAATAGCTGGATGAACAGGTTTGACACCATCCCCGGCACCGTGCAGGTCCCCAAAAAATATAGATTCTCTACGTCAAAATTGCAGCACCGGGAACGTAACAGTTCCCCGGTATTCTGCACCTGGCATGACGTGACCATCACCTTTATAGTTAGGTAAAGCCTAACTAACGAAAGATCGACGTATGATGGACCGGGGGGAAGATCTGTGTGAAGCATTTGAGGGCCTTATCCGGTTCAAAAACGACTGCTCCTGCAGTATCTTCTCTGAATGCGGATTGTCGGATATAACGGTCAAACAGATCGCTTACCTGAAAGTTATCGATCAACATGGGGAAATTACCTTCAGCAGGCTTGCCGAGATCACCCGGAACTCGAAACCCACCATCACCGAGATGATCAACAGATTTGTCCGGATGGAATGCGTGTTCCGCGAACGATGTCCCGATGATGGCAGGATCCTGTACATCCGCCTGACCGAAAAGGGACAGAAGATCGCAAAAGCTGAACAAGCCGCTATGCAGCGGGTGATTGAACGGATGATGAATTCACTGGATGAACGTGAGCTGGATCTCCTGGTCGGGATCCTGCAGAAAGTCAGGTAATATTTTTTGTCCTGCGCTTAATTTCAGGTACATCCGAACTATATGAACGAGGTAACAATGCAATCAACACAAACTGATGACACACAGGAAAAAATTGTCATCCCGCTCTTTGAGATCGTCGTCTACCCAAACAACCGGACAAAATTCCAGGTTGACAAGTCAACCGGAGACCTGCTGCTGACCGCAATGAAGGACACCGGTGCGGCATATGCAGTCGGGCTGACCGTGAAAAGCGGCACAAAACCTTCAGAGTTGACAGGGGAGTCCCTGTATGAGACCGGAAACCTGTTTAAGATCTCGCACGTGCAGCCTGCCAACGACGGGTACCTGATCTGTGCGGAAGTTATGCAGAGGGTAAGAGTGGTCAGCCTGACCGAAAAAGACGGGCGTCTCTGTGCTGCATATAAACCGCTCCCGGACATCCAGGACCTCGGCGAAGACCTTCAGGCCCGGATCCTCGAAGACATTAAAACTACCATCCACGAGATCAGCAGCCGGTTCCCGGGCTCCGAACAGTTCACCCGGCCACTCGACCGGATGGACTCTGTCGAGCAGATCATGGGGTTCGTCATGCCCTACCTCCCGGTTGACCTTGCCGAAAAGCAGGCGCTCCTTGAGCTTGACTCTGTCCTGCTGCGGTACACCACGTTCCTTGAGCTCCTCAACAAAACAAGAGATGACATCAACATCCGGATCGAGATGGCAAAGAAAGTATCAGACCGGGTGAGCAAGTCGAACCGGGAGGCGATGCTGAGGGAACAGCTGAAGGTAATCCAGGAAGAGCTCAATGAGAGCGAAGGGACCCCGGGGGACGGCGGGTACCGGGAACGGATAGAAAACTCAAAAATGCCGGACGATGTCCGCAAAAAGGCATTAGCCGAGGTGAAAAAACTTGAGACCGGGGGCCCCCACAACCATGAAAGCTCCGTGATCCGGAACTACCTTGACCTCCTGCTCGACCTTCCCTGGGTGACGGAGGAGAAGAAGAGCATCGATATCGAACAGGCCCGCATTGTGCTCGAAAGCCATCACAACGGCCTCGAAAAGGTCAAGGAACGGATCATCCAGCACCTCGCGGTCATGAAACTGAAGCAGGAGAAACAAGGGTCGATCCTCCTCTTTGCCGGCCCGCCGGGAACAGGGAAGACGAGCCTCGGGCGGAGCATCGCAGAGGCCCTCGGACGGCAGTATGTCAGGATCAGCCTCGGTGGTGTCAGGGACGAAGCCGAGATCCGGGGACACCGGAGGACCTATGTCGGGGCCCTGCCCGGGAGGATTATCCAGGGTATACAGAAAGCCGGCACGAAAAATCCGGTCTTCATCCTCGACGAGATCGACAAGCTGGCGATGTCCTACGCGGGTGACCCGGCAAGTGCCCTCCTCGAAGTCCTCGACCCCGAGCAGAACAACACCTTCTCGGACCATTACCTGGAGGTAGCCTACGATCTCTCCGATGTGCTGTTCATCGCGACCGCGAACTCGCTTGCAACAATCCCGGCACCGCTTCTCGACCGGATGGAACTGATCGAGATTTCGGGCTACACGAAGAACGAGAAATTCGCCATTGCAAAGGACCACCTGCTCCCTGAGATCTTAACCGAGCACGGCCTTGACGCGGACAGGCTTCGGGTTGAAGACGAGGCCATGAAGGTGATTATTGAAAAATACACCCGCGAGGCAGGAGTCCGGTGGCTCAAAAAACAGCTGGCGAAGATTGCACGGTACATATCAGAGAAGATCGTCTCCGGGAAGGCGGAGCTGCCGTTCATCGTAACACCGGATATGCTCGCCGGGATCCTCGGGAAGGAACCGGTCCGGCAGGAAGTGGCACGGAAAGAACCCATCCCCGGCGTCGTGACCGGTCTCGCGTGGACGCCGGTCGGCGGGGAGATCCTCTTCATCGAAGGGACATTCATGCCAGGTACCGGCAAGCTCACCCTCACCGGCCAGCTCGGGGACGTGATGAAGGAGTCCGCAACGATCTCGTTAAGCCTCATCCGGTCACGGCTTGCAGGCACGGAGGGGGGTTTCGACTTCATTACGCGGGACATCCACATCCATGTACCTTCCGGGGCTACCCCGAAGGACGGTCCTTCGGCAGGTGTGACCCTCTTTACGGCGCTCGCGTCCCTGATCACCGGGAAAACGGTTGACCCGCACCTTGCAATGACAGGAGAGATCACCCTGAGCGGTGGTGTATTACCCGTCGGGGGAATCAAGGAAAAGGTCCTTGCCGCACATCGGGCCGGAATCACAAAAGTGATCCTGCCGAAGGAGAACGAACGGGAC
The DNA here is from genome assembly GCA_903828975.1 of uncultured Methanomicrobiales archaeon. GTDB lineage: Archaea > Halobacteriota > Methanomicrobia > Methanomicrobiales > Methanospirillaceae > CAIKOD01. The sequence goes on from CAIKOD010000149.1 coordinate 10,054, forward strand.
CTGGAAGACGTGCCCGAAGATGTCCGGAGCGAGCTTTCGTTCGTGACCGTGGAAACCATCGAGGACGTGTTAAAAGAGGCGCTGGGCATTGAACTGCCACAGACCATCGTACTGCATACAGGGAACAGCTTTGTCCCGGTGCAGAATATCTAATGACCCGAGCGTCTGAGCAGAAGGGGAACAAGAGCCTAATCAAAAGAAATATCAATATATTTTTTTATTTGAATGAAATATTTTATATATAATGTCAAAATCTATAAAAGGGTTGATATTTGTTGTTGCAATTGTTATGGTCACAGTGATATTATCCGGATGTACAACCGCCCAATCACCTATCCTATCAAATAATACTAATGCGTGGGATCATCTTCCAGTTGCAGACAATTCAGGACAAGATACCGTTTCAGTTCCAATTATAGAGTCGACAAATACAGGTAACCAGACTAATATCATTAATCCGCAAACTGAAGGATCTTATAGTTTAATAATTAATTCTGTAGAAAAACTGACGAGTTTGAACAATCTTACTCCTCGTCCGGGAAATGTTTTCCTTGTATTGAATATCACAATAAAAAGTAATGAACCGCAAGAAAAATTAGTTTTTACAGACAAATCAATTTCTCTGGTTAATACCGAGAGTCATGAAAAGATTGACAGTTCTTTAAATTCAAATCCAAAAATCCAGAAAGAAATTTCACATCTCATAAGTTCGCCAACAACAATTTATCAAAAAGACACTATATCAGGAATGATCGTTTTTGGAGTACGGGATTCGACAGGGTACCGAGTGAACCTGATAGATGGGGGCAAACAGGTACTATCCTCCCAAAAAATCAATTTTGATAATCTGATCACATCACCAAGTCCTATCATTTTAACCATTGATTCAGCAAAAACGGTGCCGTATTTGAATAATGAATCGCGACCTTCATCCGGACACGTTTTTCTTGTACTTAATATTACAGTAAAAAATAATGATATGCCGGAGGGATTTGTTTTTACAAACAGATCGATAACCGCAACTAATATTCAGACGAACTATTTTGTGGATTTCACATTAAATTCACGTCCTGCCATCCAAAGAGGACTTGACGATCCCATCATCGCACCGATAATTATTCAACAGAATAATGCCATTTCCGGGCAGATATTGTTTGGAATAACACCTTCGGCAGATTATAGGTTGGAATTGCTCGATGGCAATAAAACAACAATATTGTATAAAAACATCCATATCGATTAATTTGTGACTCAACAATAATAACAAAATTTATGGGTATCTGGACTGGGACTGCTGAAACCAAGAGCGTCAATAGTATAATCAGCACTTCCAACAAGATAACCGCCTACCAGTCAGGTAAGGGGTTTGTCTGGGGTAATAACGAATTTGAATATGAATTTGCAAAATTCGTTTTCGGGAATAAAGAATGACTATTATTTATTATTTGGACAGGTGTGATTAAACTGTCCGCATTGCCATTAGGAATTGTGTATTTTTTCACTGGATTTAATTTATAAACCATAGTTGGGGTATAAATATACCTGCTCTGGGGCTCACCAATTCTGCCGCTAGTCCATACCCCTGTCGAGTGATCATAATAATGCCAATCTTTACCACACATATCATTTATAATCGAGATGTCTCCATTTTCCATTTGCGCACTTTCAATAACCGCTGCAACCGGATCAGCAATAAATCCAATGAGGACAAAGCCAAGTATTAGGTACAGCGATACTTTTCGACCCATTTGATCATCATGCTCCATTTTTCGCAACATAGGAAATAAATATAGTTGATAGTACCAGCTCAATTTATTTAATTCAATTCTTCGGGAAAAATCGCTCTCCGGACCTGCCTCCATCTCGACAACAAACATCAACCGCAGAAAAAAACAATACCCTCACCGGATAAGTAGGTACCTGTGATCACCAGCGTCGAGCCGGAACGGGTCCGGGTACTCAATGATGCCACGGTACGAACCAGGGACTACGTCCTCTACTGGATGCAGTCCTCTCACCGGACGGAGGAGAATCCGGCACTCCGGTATGCAGTTGAACGGGGAGACCAGGCACATCTGCCACTCGTTGTGTATTTCGGGCTCTGGCAGACCTATCCCGAGGCAAACCTCCGTCATTTCCGGTTCATGCTGGAAGGGCTTGCTGAAGTCGCACGCTCACTCGAGTCCCTTGGAATCCGGTTCATACTCAGGATTGAACCGCCGGACAAGGGAGTCCTGGACCTTGCAACGAATGCGGCACTATTGATTGTAGACCGGGGTTACCTCCGGCAACAGCAGTTGTTGTACCGCCATGTTGCTGAACGGTGTCCTTGCTCACTCGTGCAGGTTGAAGGAAACGTCGTGGTGCCGGTCGAGGCAGCATCCCAGAAAGAGGAGTATTCAGCTGCCACATTCCGCCGTAAGGTCACGTATCACGTGGACAGGTTTCTGCATCCTTTTAATACGGGCAGCCCGGAGCGTTCTTCACTCGGCCTTGACCTTCCGACACTTGCCGGTGAAACAACCGATGCACTCCTCTCACAGCTCACCATCGACCGTTCGGTCCTTCCATCGGCTCTATACAAAGGAGGGACAGCGGAAGCGAACCGGCGATATGAGCAGTTCCTCGACAACCGACTCGGAGGGTATGCAGATAACCGCAACGATCCCGGTGGTGACGGGGGTTCGGACATGAGCCCCTACCTCCATTTTGGCCAGGTATCGCCGGTTACCCTCGCAGTCCTCGCACAGGAACAGGGCGGGAACGGTACCCCGGCCTTTCTTGAACAGCTAATTGTGCGCCGGGAGCTTGCCGTTAACTTTGTCCGGTATAATGGGAACTATGATTCGTTCTCATCACTTCCCACATGGGCACAGAAAACGCTGGCTCTTCATCATGCTGATCCACGGGAGTATGGATATTCACTCAATGAACTGGAGCATGCTGCAACCCATGACCCGTACTGGAATGCAGCCCAGAAGGAAATGATGAAGACCGGTAAGATGCAGGGCTACATGCGGATGTACTGGGGCAAGAAGGTTCTCGAATGGAGCAAAACACCGGAGGATGCTTATCCGGCCGCCCTGTATCTCAATAATAAATACGAAATTGACGGGAGGGATCCGAACGGTTACGCAGGGGTTGCCTGGTGCTTTGGCAAACACGACCACCCGTGGGGGGAGCGTCCGATCTTCGGAATGGTGCGGTATATGAATGCGAAGGGACTAACACGAAAATTTGAGATGGACCAGTACCTCGAAAATGTCAGGCAGGGACGCTGAAAAAGAGACGTATGATGTACCGGGTCCGTAGGGAGAGAGCTGGTATGCGATCTTATCCCTTTTTGAAGGTCCCGGGTTTTTCCCGGGCATTCGGTGCATTCCGGCTTTTCCAGACATCCCTGCCCCGGTCCGTGATATCTTCAGGGAGGTCCGCGAGCTCGACAGGGTACGGGGCAAAGAAGGTCTGGTCCAGGAGGCCTGGCTCCTGGAACCGGATGACCCACGAACGGAGCAGGTCGCGGGGTTCAGCAAGCGTTGCATGGCCATCCCTGTAGCGATCGATTAATCTGAGGCAGTACGCTTTTTCCTCGCCCGAAACCCGGTTGCTGAAATACCCCATAGTATGGTGGAGGACATTGATATTGTTCGTATATCGCGGGACCTGGGCAAGTGCAGCACAGAGCATCCGGCGGTACCGGGCATACAGCTCCTCCTTTTCAGTCTTCGCCCGGGATGCAACAAGCCTTCCCATCTCACGCATTAGCTGCTGGTGACAGGCCATCAGCAGGTACTTATTAGCAGCGTGGAACTGCACAAGGGGTTCACGATCCTGTTGGTTTTCAATTGCCCGGAAGGCAGCGAGAGTAAAGATCCCGGTAAGGAAATGGTCACGAATACGTGCATTGTTCAGGCGGAGCTCGTCTTCGATGGGCAGCCCCGGAAACCGCTTCAGCACCTCACGGGCAAAAAAGCCGGCGGTTCTTTCAATAGCCTGGGATTTTTCCGCTGACGGGTATACACGGACGCCACTTGCACCGGAAGTAGGAGAACCGCCTTTCAGGACGAACCCGTCAACCGGGGGCAGGGAATCAAGAAACCGGGAGGCAAAGCCGGTCATCTCACTGGTCACGTCGCGTCCGGTCGCAGGCTGGATAAGATGATCGACCCCGTCTATCCGCACGATCCTGACCGTTGCCCGCGGGATACCCAGGCCGATCTCAACCTCCGGACAGACCGGCATGCAGTCAGCATGGGCCTTCAGGCGTACCACGGTGGGGGAGGGTATTTTAGAGCCATCGTAGCGGCACGGGTCAAACTCGATACACCGGCTGATCACAATGCGGGGTCGCGGGTAATCTCGTACCATGGGGTATCACTCTACCTCCTGAGTTGCAGCAGCATGGATATCAACCCTTGTGCCTTTGATCATCATTATTATGCCCTGTTCAAGACTACTAGCTTAAAGGAATGATGATCTGAATGGACCCGGTAAAAATCCCCAAGATGCCAAAAGCTGAGTATGATGCCCTGATCGAACGCCAGTATGTCTCAAGGATTTCCTTTGGCGCATGTGACCACCCCTATATAGCCCCGTTCATGTATGTCTTTGACAAGAAGTATCTCTATTTCCTTTCCACGAAGTATGGCCGGAAGATTGACTATTTTACTGCAAACCCAAAGGTCTCAGTCGAAATTGAAGAGTACGCACCTGACATGTCTGCCTTTACGTTTGTGAGCCTGCAGGGGGTACTTGAAGAGGTCCATGACCCGGCACAGAAAAAGAAGGTCCGGGAGCAGTTTGTGGCGATGATTGCAAAAAACCGCCTTTCACCCCGCGTACTCACGGCCCTGGGTCACAGCCCGGGCGACAGCCCGGATGTAATTGTCCGCGAAGAGCGTTCAATGGTCTGGAAACTGGTAGGCGTAAAGGATATTGTTGCCCTGAAAAACGGGTAATCCCAAGCTCTTTTTTTCGCACTTTGTCGTACGGGACACCGGTGGAAGCCAGAGAACAGGTGGACCCACCCTGTAATAATTCAGTCCGGGACCCGGTACTACTCCGGTGGCGTTCCGGGATGAAAAATCCGACCTGTCCGGAGCGAAACATCCATAACGTCCCCGGGGGATATACCGCGTAGCGGAGATGAACGGATTATGGCTGATACAATACCCTATGATATCACCGGGAAAGAAGGAGCTATTGAATACAGGCACTACCCCGGACTGGTGCTTGCTACCGTGGATAGTCCCGGGAACGACACCGGTTTCAACCTGCTCTTTGCCTACATTTCAGGTAGCAATAAAACCCGGGATACTATTCCGATGACCTCTCCCGTCATAACCTCACGGACGATACCGATGACTGCACCGGTGATCTCCGATCCGAGGTCGATGTCGTTTGTCATGCCCGCAGGAAAACCCCGGGAGGAGGTCCCTGACCCGCTGGACGGCAGGGTGCGAATCGTCACGATTCCGGAACGGGATGTTGCTGTCATCCGTTTCCGTGGATATGCATCTCAACAAGAGGTGGATGAGACCATGTCCCTGCTGCAGGAAGGGCTGAAAAAAGCTGGCATCGCCGCTGTGGGCCAGCCGTTCCTGATGCGGTATAATCCACCATGGACTCCGGGCTTCCTGCGGCGGAACGAGGTTGGGATAGAGATCAGGAGGTAGTGTAAATGGCCCTTGCAGCGGATCACAATCCACCGATCCGGGTACCTGGGACGGATGGCCCGGGGTCAAGGTAAGACAACGGTTCACCAGATTATTTCATCATAGGAGAGGGTCCAGGAAAAAAGGGTGCAACACTCCTGCCCCGGGCAGGATAATCAACAACCCTTTTGTGATACGATAAGGAAGGGCCCATATCAGAATATTTTTTTACCATACTGATTTGACATCCACATTTATTACCTGTGGAACCCCATTGGGCAGTATGAGAAAAATCCTTCTGGTGTCGTCTGCCGTTATAATTATCCTGTTGCTGGCCCTTTTTCTGCTGGCCCAGCCTGCTACAGAGACAATCCCCTACACCGTCAAAGGGAATACCGGAGCGATCGAGCTCCGGCACTACCCGGCAATGGTGCTTGCTACCGTGGACAGTCCCGGGAACGATGCCGGTTTCAGCCCGCTCTTTGCCTACATATCAGGCAGCAATAAAGCCCGGAGTAAAATCCCGATGACTGCACCGGTAATAACCTCGGAAAAGATACCGATGACTTCACCTGTTGTTTCAGATGCGTCATCGATGTCATTTGTCATGCCTGCAGGATCATCGAGGGATGAGATCCCTGATCCGCTGGACAGCCGGGTGCGGATCGTCACAATTCCGGAACGGGATGTTGCAGTCATCCGCTTTTCCGGCGATGGCGCCCAGCAGGATGTGGATGCGAAAATATCCCTGCTGCAGGAAGGATTGAAAAACGCGGGCATTAACGCTGTGGGCCAGCCGTTTCTGATGCGCTACGATTCACCATGGACACCGGGCTTCCTGCGGCGGAATGAGGTAGGGGTGGAGATCGGTAGATAGCGGTCTGTCCTGAGGTCAGCAGCAGCGGGTTGCCATAGCCCGGGCATTGGTACAAAGATACCTGATGATGGACCCTTCCGGCCAGAAAGCCCTCCTCCTGAGATCGTTACCGGAACCAGCGTAATACCATGCCGGCATTATTGGTCACGGTAATCCTCTCTGGCTACAATAATTACCCGACCAAAGATGCTATTTCAGGAAACTCACGGAGCCCCAAAAAAAGTATGGTATCACTCTAATCGCTTTGTACCGGGTATATTCTTAACAAGACCGTTCATTCCGTGACCGGTACCAGTTTTTCTTTCAGCGGTGATTCGATATCGAGCCGCATAAGTTCGATAACATTGTTCACAACGCCCTTTGTCTGGCGGACGATCAGTTCATCGTTCCGGAAGAACTCCCGGTCCGTGCTGCTGTTGAACTGCGACCCGTGCGTCCTGAACGCGATGCCGAACGGCGCAAGTACATATCCCATCTGCTGGAAATTCAGCCAGATATCCATGGAGGTCTTGATCGCACCGTCTTCATGGCCGCAGACAAGAATACCCGCCACCTTCCCCTCGGTCAGACCGGGCTTTTTGAGATGGTACAGATTTTCCAGGCAGGTCGTCCGGTCAAGAAAAATCTTGAGGCGTGCCGACATGCCGTTCCAGTTGATCGGCGAGGCAACAATGACTGCTTTCGATGCGACAAGCATCTCGTGGAAGGCGGGCGCATCGTCGTTCTTGTTCCGGCACGGGAAGGTGCAGGACTCTGCCCGCACGGCATAACAACACCAGCAGGGATCGATGCGGTACTCCCCCAGGTTATACCTGCGATAACTCACACCCCGTTCACGGAGTACTCTTCGGCAATATCGGCCATATATCCGGTGTTCCCGGCACGGTGCGTGCTGCCGTTGATCAGCAGGACATCAAATGGCTTGCCATCATAGTTGAGTTGTGCCCGGTCCGCTCCCTTAATAAATTCATGGGATGGGCTGTGGCATACGGGGCATCCCCTTGGCGGTTTTTCACCTGTGAAAATAAAACCACAGACGGTGCATCTCCACGATATGTCCGGGTCTGTGTTCCCCTCGGTTTTCTCTCCTGATAACATATTAGGCATTTTCATTTTTCTCCCAATATATTTCTGATCCTTGTTGTCCCTTGGTTGCACTCCACCAGTCTGATCCACGGGAGTTACGTGTATACACCCGGAGAACTGGAACAGGCGAAAACCTATGACCCGTACTGGAATGCTGCCCAGAAGGAGATGGTGAAACCGCGCTCTGTTGAAAAGCTATAACAGGCACCCAGAATCCTGATTATTCTGAAATGTATCTACGCTCTAGGGGTTCCGCCCCGCCGCTGTGGCGCCCCGGTTGGGATAGAGATTATCCCCAATACTCTGAATTTAATGAGCCTTCGGGAAACCCTGCCCGAAGAATATCTTAATGGGGGTGGGGCAGGGAGGGGGTGAAACCACCTCCTGTCTTCGTATTTTCCTCTTATTTGGCATGAAAATCATGATCAGGGGAGGCAGAGATCACCCAATCCCCGGATCAGGATCTTTTAGCACAATAGCAGCCTCCTGAAAGATCCTTAAGATCTCTTCCAATGTAACAATTGAAGGAATTCTCACTTTAAC
>CAIKOD010000150.1 GCA_903828975.1 uncultured Methanomicrobiales archaeon
AATCGTCGTAAAAAAGCCGATGGCCGTCACCCCGATTGATGATGAGAAGGCGATCAGGCTATGTCGCCGTACCGGCCCCATATCCATCAGCCGGCCGGAAAGACCACGTGAGGTGGACATTGATAACTACTATTTTCTGTAGACGGTAAAAAACCGGTACTATGATGGACTGGTAATCTCTTTACCGGAGTGGTCCTGGCCCCGGTTTTACAATAAAATTGGCTTTGTTGAAAACCCTCAGTATTATAAAAAGAGGTAATATGGCAGCTGAGACAGGAGGGGGTTTCACCCCATCCTGTCCCACCACCATTAAGAAATTCATTAGGCAGGGTTTCCTGAAATCATTTGCATAGTAAGAGAGTCAATTCCAGTCCTATCCCAACCGGGGTCCTACAGCGGCGGGGCGGAGCCCGGGAGCGTGGATAAATTTCAGAATAATCAGGATTGCAGGTACCTATTATTGCTTTTCAACAGAGCCAGAAAAATTGTATTACACAGGGCTGCATCCAATTTGGGCATAGGATTTACAGCAGAGGTCATCTCGTTCCTACACTCCATATTCCGGGTCATGGTGCGGATCATTTTTATTTTGTGCCACGACCCAGAAGAGGTATGAAATTTGCTCTGGTCATGGTCCTGTCTCTCCTCGTTATCATGCTGATCTCAGGGTGTACCTCACAGGCGCCAACCCCCTCAAATCTGACGACACAGGTGTCAGGACCTGTGATGACCAGGATGGTTACTACCTCTCCGGATGTAACGGCCCCTGCAGGGCAGGTCAATACGTCACCGGGTATTGAGGCCCGGGTCAATACCACCCGTAATGATATTTTTTTCCTTGAACCGGTGAAGGATTACCATGTGGGGGATACGATAACCCTCCGCGGGACAACCATTCTCGCCACCGGGGACCCCCTGCTTATTGAAGTGATCTCGTCATCCTTTGGTCCTGCACCAAAGAGCAGCAGCCAGTCATTCACCGGGGTATCAGGGATCGCAATTGTGACCAACGGTATGACGGGCGGGCCCAATACATGGTCATTTTCTTTTCCGACCGGCGGGTTTATCGAGGATACGTATATCGTCACGGTATCGGGTATCGGTATCAATGTCAGGGACAGCACCACCTTCCTGCTGAAACCACGCCTGTAGCAGTTTTATTCTCATTCAACGCCCGTATTATGACCTGGAGACCCTGAAAGGGATCCCGGTCCCAGTCCTTTTTCCCCTCCCGCAAAGGAGATGTAGAGTGAACACCTTATCTGATCATAAGCATTATGGAGACGGTAATCGAGGCGATAGACCTTGTCAAGCAGTTTGGTCCGTTTACTGCAGTCGATACTATCAGCTTTGCGGTAAGGCCTGGCGAGGTATTCGGTTTCCTGGGGCCGAACGGTGCCGGAAAAACCACAACGATGAAAATGATCCAGTGCGCATCGCCGAGGACCTCGGGTACCCTGTCTGTGTTCGGCATGGACCCGGGTACACACAGCCATGAGATCAAGGCAATGATCGGCGTTGTCCCCCAGGAGACTAACCTTGATACCGAATTTTCCACCTTTGAAAACCTCATGGTTTACTCGCGCTATTTCGGGATCCCAAAAGAGGTCGCAGAAGAGAGGGCAGAAAAACTCCTTGATTTTGTCCAACTTACCGAAAAACGGGATATTAACATCGAAAAGCTTTCGGGGGGGATGAAGCGGCGCCTTATTCTCGCAAGGGCACTTGTGAACCAGCCAAAACTCCTGATCCTCGACGAACCTACGATCGGGCTTGATCCACAGGCAAGGCACCTGATCTGGGAGAAACTGAAACTTCTGCGTTCATTGGGAAATACCATCGTCCTTACCACGCATTACCTCGAGGAAGCTGAAAGACTCTGTGACCGGCTGGTGATCATGAATAACGGCACTATTCTTGTCCAGGGGTCGCCTGCAGCGCTGGTCAGGGACCATGTAGGAGGAGGTATTGTTGAAGCGGAACATTCACCCGGGGTAGTTGCCTGTCTGTTGGACATGGGTATCCCGTACGAAGTGGCAGGGGACAGGGTGCAGGTCGTTACCGACAACCCAGGGGCAGTCGCACGGGAGCTCCTCGCGAAATGTGATGCGAAGCAGGTCCTCACAAGGGCAGCAACACTTGAGGATGTCTTTCTGAAGCTGACCGGGAGGGTGCTGAGAGAATGATCAGGGAATTACTCACAGTCCCCCGCCTGACCGGAAAAGCGTGGACCGTCTGGCGGCGTAACCTTGACGTGTTTCTGAAAACCTGGCGGGTCAACCTCGTACCGCCTTTCATCGAACCATTCCTTTACCTCATTGCACTCGGGTTCGGACTTGGCGGGTTTGTGGGGTATATCGGGGACGTCCCCTACATTGACTTTATTGCCCCGGCGATTGTCGCCGTATCAATAATGAATTCGGCATTTTTTGAGTGCACCTATGGTTCCTATGTCAGGATGTATTACGGAAAAACCTTTGATGCAATCATTGCGACGCCGGTTTCCATTGAAGAAGTAATTGCCGGGGAACTGCTCTGGGGTGCGACACGGAGCATGATCTACACGAGCCTCATGCTCCCGGTGCTTGTCCTGTTCGGGGTAGTGGATTTACCCTCCTCCCTGCTCCTCATCCCCTTTGCATTCCTCGGGGGGCTCCTGTTCGCCTGCATCGCAATGTGTTTTACCGCGGTCACACCAAGTATCGATGCCCTCAATTACCCCTCATTCCTGTTCATCACACCGATGTTGCTCTTTTCTGGAACATTCTTCCCGATAACCGTCCTTCCGCCGGCCCTGCAGGTCTTCGCCTATGCGGTCCTCCCCCTTACCAACGTGGTCAATATCTGCCGTGGCCTCACGCTGACCATGTTTTCTCCCTTCATGCTCTATAACCTGGCATGGATTGTTATTGTTACCGGGGCCCTTTTCCTCATCTCGGTTAACCTCATGAAACGCAGACTGGTAGTATAACAAAGAAAGAGAAAACTGGCAGCCGGCGGCAGGCAAAGCGGCGGGGCAGAGCCCCGGGAGCCTGATTATATTTCCGGCTTCTTAAAATAAGGAAGATTGATATCAGAGGATGTAAACGAATCCCCATTCTGCATAACCTGCGGGACCAAAACGGTACCACCCGGATCCCGGTAGCAAGATATCCGATACGGTAAAACGATACAACAATATTCCGGGGATCTTATCCGTGTATACCCTCCAGGAGATGCTGCTTGTTGCGTTTGCAATCGGACTTACCGGGGCGTTAACCCCGGGTCCTACCCTGGTCGCGACCATCAGGGCATCAGTTGAATATGGCTGGTATGCAGGACCAGTCATCACCGCGGGCCACTGCCTCGTTGAATTTATCGTTTTTATCCTGATCCTTTTAGGCCTTATCACGATAGCAGGCCAGTACTCTGGGTTTATCTCCGCATTCGGGGGTGTTGCACTCGTAATTTTTGGGATCATGACAATCCTGGGGAGCCGTACTATGAGCCTTTCAGGTGTCCTGATGGAAGGCACCGGTGGGGCTGGAACCAGGGGGGGATCCTCGGCGGACAGGGGGATCAGGCAGGTATTCCTCTCCGGTGTGCTTACCAGCCTTGCAAACCCTTTCTTCTGGGTCTGGTGGTTGTCCATTGGGAGTGCGATGGTTGTGGCCGGGCTTGAAGGAGGGTTCATACTCGGGGCGGCGTTCCTGGTCGGACACTGGGTTGCAGACATTGCCTGGTACACCGTGGTATCGGTCACCATCCACCACGGAAGGACATTGCTTTCGGATACCTGGTATCGTGCAATAAACACGTTATGCGGGGCATTCATGGCCATATTTGGCATATGGTTCTTTTCTGTTGCGATCTCCGGGTAACAGGAGAGAGACGGGAAAAATTATAAAAAACTGATGGGAAGGCAGATCTGCTCCGATTACAATTCGATGATGCAATAATGCAGACAGGAGCGAGTTATGCTCCACCCGGGCCATTCGTGGCTGCCCGCATTGAAATGGCATAATTTTTAAGGGCTTTCTTCATAGATTCCATGTCATCCCTGTGTTTTTCAATAATTGAAACAATTGCACTTCCAGCAATCGCTGCATCGGCACCGGCATTATAGAGCTCAGCTGCATGGGCCGGGGTTGCGACACCGAAACCAACAGCCAGCGGCATATGGGTCTTCTCCCGTATATACCTGACGAATGCCATCGCTCCATGTGGCAGGGCAGGTAAAACACCGGTAACACCCATATGGGAAACAAGGTAGATAAATCCCCGGGCATTTTTCAATATCTGTTCCAGCCTTTCCGGCGATGTCGTCTCGCAGACCATGAATATCTGGTCGATACCGGTCTTCTCTGCTACCTTCATCACCGGCCCGGACTCCTCAACCGGCATATCGGCAATCAGTATCCCATCGACACCAGCCTCCCCTGCTTCCCTGTAGAACCGGGAAATTCCCCGGTGGTGGACAATATTGTAATACGTCAGGAGCACCACCGGTACCGTCGAAAACAACCTCATACGCCGGACAATTTCAAACACACTATCAGGGGTCGCCCCTGCAGCAAGTGCCCGGACATCAGCCCTCTGAATCACGGGTCCGTCCGCAACAGGATCTGAGAACGGGACACCTAGTTCGATAATATCTGCCCCCCCTTCGACCAGGGCCCTTGCTGCGGCGACTGAACTTTCGAAATCGGGGTCACACGCAACGATAAAAGCGATGAACAGCGGTCTTCCGGCGGACGTAAAAGTCTCTCCAATCCGTCTCATTGGAAACCCCCCTGCATCGCAGCCACCCCGGCAACATCCTTGTCACCCCTCCCTGACAGGTTGATGACCACGATGTCATCACGGGTGAATTCATCTTTCAACCTTCTCGCTGCAGCAATCGCGTGGGCAGACTCCATTGCCGGAATGATCCCTTCCCTCCGGGGGAGATAGCGGAAGGCTGAAAGGGCCTCGTCATCATTCACAGCGATATAGTGCACCCTCCCGGTGTCCCTGAGCATACTGTGTTCCGGGCCGACCCCCGGGTAATCAAGGCCGGCAGATATACTGTGGGTCTCCGCGATCTGCCCGTTTTCATCCTGCAGAAGGTAGGAAAATGCCCCGTGTAGCACACCGGGAGTACCCCCGCAGAGGGTGGCCCCGTGTTCACCGGTAATGAGGCCGTGACCCCCGGCTTCTGCCCCGGTCATAGTAACATTGTCCCTGATAAACGGGTGAAACAACCCGATTGCATTTGACCCCCCGCCAACACAGGCGATCAGCCGGTCAGGGAGCCGCCCTTCCGCGTTCATTGACTGCTTCCTCACTTCACGGCCGATAACCGTCTGAAAATCCCGGACTATCAGGGGAAACGGGTGCGGACCAACTACCGAGCCGATCAGGTAGTGGGTATCACCAATGTTCCCGACCCAGTCACGAAGGGCTTCGTTCACCGCGTCTTTTAAGGTCCTCGACCCGGTCCGGACAGGGATCACCTTCGCACCCATCAGTTCCATCCGGAACACGTTCAGCCTCTGTCGTGCGATGTCTTCCTCACCCATATAGACCTCGACAGGGAGGTTAAGCATAGCCCCGGCAATGGCAGTTGCAACGCCGTGCTGGCCAGCCCCGGTCTCGGCAATCAACCGTTTCTTTCCCATGTACCTGGCAAGCAAAGCCTGCCCGAGGGTATTATTCAGTTTATGGGCCCCGCCATGGAGGAGGTCCTCCCGCTTGAGATAGATCTTCGCACCGAGGTCTTCTGACATATTTGGACAATACGTCAGGGGCGTTGACCGCCCGGCATAATTTTTCAGGTAGTGACTGAGTTCCCTGACGAATTCCCTGTCCCGGGAAATCTTCTGGTAGGACTCCTCAAGTTCAATGAGCGTGGCCATCAGTGCTTCGGGGACGTACTGCCCCCCGAATTTACCAAACCTGCCCTTTTTACCTGGCATCCGGCACCCCTTTTGCGTTCTGTATGAACCTGCTCACAAGAACCGGGTCTTTTACACCCGGCCTGATCTCAACACCCGATGCAACATCAACTGCGTACGGCCGGACGTCTTCTATTGCCCATTTCACATTGTAGGGAGTAAGCCCTCCGGCGAGGATGACGGGGACAGCCGATTCCAAGACGGCCGTCTTCGCAAATTCAGGGCTGTACAGCCGGCCGGAACCCCGGCTCTCATCGATCACTACCGCATCACAGTCACCTGGTATAGCCCCGCCGGGTTGTACAACCCGGAGAAGTCTCACACCTGTCCGGGCCGGCATTATAAACGGGTACGATAACTGGACGGCCGACGGGTGGAGGTCAAGGACAGATTTGAATTTTTCCCGGGACTGTGTGTGAGTCACGAGGACCCCTGCCGTGAAAGGCCGGAGTTGCCCTAATATTTCTGATGCGGTCTCCAGCGGAACGTTCCGCGGCGAGTGACTGCAGACAACGATTCCAATCGCATCAGCTCCTTCATCTTCCGCCATTATAGCGTCCTGTACGGTGGTTATCCCGCATATTTTCACGCGAATACAAATCCCTCCAGTACTTTTTTCGGGTTAGCTGATGCCATGATCGAGCTGCCCACGAGGAACGCATCGCAATACCTCCGAAGGTACCGAACATCGAACGGCCAGCATATCCCGCTCATCGAAATTACGGTGAAGCCTTTCCTGCCCAGTTTCTCCGATATCAGCCTCGTCGTGGTAAGATTCGTTACCATGGTCCGCAGGTCACGGTTGTTGATCCCGATCAGGGTAGCACCGGAACTGACAGCAAGAGGTATCTCGTTACAGGAATGGAGTTCAACCAGTGGTTCAATGGCACACGTCCTGCAGAAGCTGACAAATTCCGGCAGGCGGTCACCAAGCACACCTGCAATTAGGAGTACTGCGTCGGCACCGAGCATCCTGCTCTCAACGATCTGCCGTTTGTCTATGATGAAGTCCTTCTGAAGCAGGGGAAGGTCAGATATTTTCCGTATACGTGAAATATTCTCTGTGCTCCCATTGAACCAGAATGGCTCCGTGAGAACGGAAAGTGCTATAGCGCCCCCATCGGCCATCATCCGGGACAATTCCTCAGGTTCACCTTCACTCCTGATACAGCCTGCCGATGGCGATGAATACTTAATTTCCGCAATAACTGCATTCCGGTTTGTTACTGAACGAATCGCCTGTTGCAGCCGCCCTGGCCCCGAAAGCCCGGGTGCCGGAATACCTGTGTAATCCGGTAACATTGCAACTCTTGACCTTGTCCGTTCGACAATTTCATCAAGCATCATGCCACACCGCCGGTAGCATCGACCAGTGCGTTGAGTTTTTCCATCGCGGCCCCGCTGTCAACTGATTGTATTGCTTCCATGATTCCTTCCTGTATTGAGCCGGCCCTTCCTGCCGTGTAGATTGCAGCACCACTGTTGAGGAGGACAATCTCCCTATGGGGTCCTTTTTCACCTGAAAGGACATCGATAAGAATCCTCGCATTCGCCCTGGCGTCCCCGCCTGCAATATCCCCAGCATCCACCTCCGGAAATCCGTAATCCGTGCACCGGATTGTCCGGTCAGTGATCCGTCGTCCGTAAAGTTCAGTCACCCGGGTCTCCCCGGTCGTAGTGATTTCATCGAGACCCGCACCATGTACCACCATGGCACGCGGAGTCCCGAGATCCCTGAGGACTTCTGCAAAAACCCGGGTAAGAGCAGGGTTGTATACCCCGATTAACTGCGCATCTGCCCCTGCGGGGTTTGTCAGCGGACCAAGAAGATTAAAGATTGTCCTGATCCCGATCTCACGCCGTACTGCAGCCACCTTCGCCATTGCAGGATGATACAACGGAGCGTACAGGAAGGCAATACCAATATCCCTGATAATTTCATTGTTCCGGGACGGTGGGACGGAGAGGTTTACCCCGAGTGTTTCGAGCACATCAGCCGAGCCGCACCGGCTCGAAACACTCCGGTTGCCGTGTTTTACCACCGGTACTCCTGCACCGGCTGCGACAAAGGCAGCGGTAGTACTGATATTGAAACTTGCCATCCCGTCACCACCAGTCCCGCAGGTATCAAGGAGAGTCCCTCGTTGTCCCCTGCAGACTGGTACCGCCCGGGCCCTCATTACCAGGGCAAATGCTGCAATTTCCCCGATGGATGGCCCTTTAACCTGCATTGCAGTCAGGAACGCACCGATTTGAGCACCTGTTGCCTTCCCTTCAATGATATCCTGCATGACCATTCCTGCCATTTCACGGCTGATGTCATGTGTACTCACCACCGATTTTATCGCCTGCCTGATGACCTGATCACGGCTCATGTTTCCACACCGTTCCCGTAAAGGAAATTACGGATGATCCCCGGCCCGTTATGGCAGAGAATGCTTTCAGGATGAAACTGGACACCTTCAACCGGGTATTCCCGGTGGCGGACACCCATGATGTACCCGTCATCGAGACTTCGTGCCGTGACTTCAAGAGACCCGGGTAATGATTCCGGGTCAACTATCAGTGAATGGTACCGTGTGGCGACAAACGGGTTTTCAATACCTCTGTAAACCCCTTTTCCATCATGGCTTACAAGAGATGTCTTCCCGTGCATCAGGTGGTAGCCCTGCACAACCGAAGCCCCTGCACTATGACAGATGGCCTGGTGGCCCAGGCAGACCCCAAGGGTGGGAATTGTCCTGGATATGGTCCTGAGTGCCAAAAGACAAAGCCCGGATCCTTTCGGGTGACCGGGTCCCGGGGACAGAATTATCCGGTCGGGGCTGATTTCTTCAAGTATTTTGGGGTCAGCATCGGATTTCACAACAACCGGGTCTGCGCCGAGCGCCCCGACAAGCTGGACCAGGTTGTAGGTAAAGCTGTCATAGCAGTCGATGACAAGTACGTTCATGCTAGACCTCCTGCTGCACGGATAGCCGATCGCATGGCCTCAGCCTTGTCGTTTGTCTCTATCCATTCCTTTGAAGGACACGAGTCTGCAACAATACCTGCACCTGCCTGAACGGAGGCGATCCCGTCCCTTACATCCGCCGTCCTGATTGCAATGGCAAATTCAAGCTGATTATCGAATCCGATATAGCCAACAGCACCTGCATACAGCCCCCTGGGCCCGGGTTCAAGCTCGTCAATGATCTGCATGGCCCTGATTTTCGGGGCACCCGTTACAGTCCCTGCAGGGAAACAGGCCTTTAACCCGTCAAAACGATCCAATCCTTCCCTTATCCTCCCGGTAACCGTTGAAACGATATGCTGGACATGGGAGTATTTTCCGATTTCCATGAACCGGGGTACCTGTACCGAGCCAAAACTGCACACACTCCCCACATCATTCCTTGCAAGGTCAACCAGCATGACATGTTCTGCACGTTCTTTCTCATCATTAAGAAGATCAAGGGCAAGGTCAGCATCCTCCTCAGGGGTGCACCCTCTTTTTCGGGTACCAGCGATTGGAACTGTGGTAATACTCGTTCCTTCTACCCGGACGAGCATTTCCGGACTGGCGCCGACAACCGCATGACCGGGGAAATCCAGGAAGTACATGTACGGGCTTGGGTTTACTTCACGGAGAGCACGGTAAAGGTCAAACGGTTCCCCAGTGAAGGGGAACATTTCTTTCCTTGAAATTACCGCCTGCACAATCTCACCTTCCCGAATATATTTTTTGACCTTTTTTACCGAGCGAATAAATTCGTTCCTCCCCTGACCAGGAACCGGCGTTCTTCCGTTTAGAGAGGGAGGCCTGTTTACTGAACGTTGACCTGGAGAATTTGCTACCTGATGATAGGTACCAGGATTTTTTTTCCCGGGAATTTCATACCCGTCCTTAACACCAGACGGACGTGGTCCACCATCCTTATTAATCCCGGATGGGACAGCAGATCGGGTTTCCAGGGATCGACTGATAAATTCAAACCGTGAGATCAGGGCTGAATGGTGGCGTTCATATTCATCCTCTGGCTCTACACCTTCCGTAATTACTGCACTGCTGATAAGTGACAGGGTATTGTTCCGATGATCGAAGACGATACATTCAGTGCAAAGCATGAACTCGGCAACAGGTGATTCGATACCTGGCAGGTGCCTGGTGGGGCCAATTCCCGGAATGAGGGAGTACACAAGGTCATACGAGAAATACCCCACAAATCCACCAAAGAAACGCGGGACCGGAGATGGTAAATATGTAAATACCCCGGATATCGCCTTCATCGTTACAATTGCATTCGTTCCGCAGACGTTTTCAACCAGGGTAACAAGATCAGCGTCACCGGTGATACTGACGGTCGTACCGATCGAGATCTGGAGGACAGGGGAGATTCCAAGGAATGAATATGATTCCGCCCTTATGTCCCGGTCCATTGATTCAAGAAGAAATCCCGGAGCACCCGCCGGGCCGGAACCATCAGATCCTTTAACCGATCCATTAAGACCGTTATAGAGGTCAACCGGGGATATCCCGGTCTGGGGGATTGTAATACTCAGGGGAATGATAACCGGGCTGACTGACTGATGTGCAAGCCTGCAAAATTCGGTCTTTGTCAGGCTGATGAGATCATGTATTCCACCGGGAGTTACCATTCCACCGGCATCACCTTTGCGCAGCAGTTTCCTGGATTTTCCGGGTCCCGCACGGCTGTTTTCTCCTCGAATGATGACATGCTTTTCATGTACCTTCAGCTTTAATCTGCAATAATATATACATTATGGTATGTTATTGTACATTGTAGAACAAATAATTCAAAACAGTCCGTATTGTCCAGGCCTGTACAATAGGGGTTTTTGGGATATCCGGGTTGCTCCCTGGCCGGAAATGGGAATTAAACGGACATGAAATGCCCACCCTACGAGTTCATAATCAAAGCCCGTACTATATCAGGTAGTTAACAAATGACCAGAACGCTTGAGATATACTGGGAACACACACCTGACCTGGCTGAAGTCCCGGTGATCACGTCAGATACCAAAAAGACCTTCTGTGAACTCCTGAAAGAACTCAAACCGGCATTTGAACAGGAGGGTATTGTCCTCAAGTTTACATCCAGACCTGTAACCAGTGCAGGGGGTGAGCAAAGCCTGGTAACCCTTAACGGGAGACCACTCGGGGACCTCCTTGTTGAAGTTGCAGAAGAGCAACGGTATTGTGAAGGCAGGAGGTGCGAAATGTGTACCCCTGTTACATTTCCCGTACTGTCCCACAGAGATCTTCAGTATCAGAGTGTCCCGGATCTTATCATCCGGAAAGTGTTCCTCCGGGCTTCAGGAGTCATCTGAAAAAGGGAAAAAGAATCATCCATTACCCGGTTTTCTTTCCTGGTCCGATGTGGCATGGAGCAACACAACCGAGCGTCTGTGAACGGACCTCCCCCGGAAACCGCGCTCCATGCCACCCGCAACATCAGGAGCACCTGTGCCACCCCAGGACACTCCCACGCTGCAATTCGAATGTCCTTTCAATGGTGTATATATTGATACGATAGGCCTGGTTCAATCGATTTACAAATGAGTTCCACTGCGTTGGAGGGGTTTTATTGGATTGTTTGTTCTGCTCTCAAACGCCTGGCCCATCTGACACCTTAACCGGCACGGATCACATTCACACCCCGTGGGGGGTCACAAATTAATACGAGCGATTAAAAAACTGGGTACCAGGTAATTCATATGGAATGGAAAAAATTCATTATCTCGTGGGTTCTCGGTTCAGTGCTCCTTTACTTCACGCTATTTCTGGTCTCTGCATTTACCATGGTGATTGCACCCTTCAACATCTTCGATATCGGGGGTATGTGGTCTGCAACCGACCCCGTCATGATGCTCTATTACCTGTACCCCGTCCTCCTGTCATTGATCACCACCTATGTGTTCTCAGTTGTCCGGGGTTCACTGCAGGGTTCATATATTGAGAAAGGGCTCATGTTCGGACTACTGATGTTCCTTCTCCTCTCGGTTACCAGTGGGTTTATCATTATTACAACGATGCAATACCCGGTTGGTTTCTCTCTTGACATGGTCCTCAACGGGTTGATCAGCTATCCGTTACTTGGTATCCTCTACACAATCATCTGGGAGAGATGCCCGTACTGTAGTACGGCCAGGAACCTGGCATAAATCACCCTGGAATTCAATGTATCCGGCAATTTACGAATGACGGGGGAGTGGGAATCAGGTACTGCAGGTAATATTGTCCGCTAATGCCATTTGGACGTGGCAAAAATTCCCAGTAGTATTGCAATAACCAGCAGGATCACTGACATGTACAAGGATTCAAGGACCACGAGACCACCGGCATAGGCAAAAAATACCGATACAAGCCCGGCAATCCTGCCCCTTTTATAGGCAGTGATCACGGAGAGCAGGAGGAGAATTGTCGGTAATACCACGAAAAAAAACCTGACAGACGGATCATGCAGTACCTCGTCCGCTGAACGCTCTGCAAGCGTAAGCAGGACTGTCTGGGGATTAATTCCTATCGCAGTCCATAACCCTGAAAGAAATCCGAGACCTATTACAGACTCCCGGATAAAGAGGCCCGATTTTTTCCGCATGGTACTGTATCAATAGTTTCTTGACACTGGGGTGCAAAAATTCTCCGCTTCCCCTGGACACCACATGGTCACCCGGGGCCAGCGAACTCTTCTTTGTTCCCGGTGTTTTTTTTCTCATTCCATTCTAATAATTTCGCCAGGTCCATTGCATACGATGTCCCCGCTCCTTTAACCCGTGGCAATTAACCCGGCAGTCCCACATTCAGACAGCAGGTTGTACTATGATGCAAAACACCCGGGACTCCCCGGCCGGGGTTCGTACGGTTACTATCTCATGATACTGACCCTTCGGTTTAAGTAGTTCCAGAATAAGATTCCCATATGAAACCTCTCACCCTGTTCCTCATCCTTGTGGTTTTGGCAGTAATACTCTCAAGTGGCTGTCTTACAGACCCCCCCCAGAAAAAAGTAGTGACTATGCCAGTAACGACAACAACACCGGTGACCCCGGTAACCTTACCGCCTTCGGCCAGTGCCACTGTTACACCTGTACAGACACTGAACATTCCACCGGTGGTAACTGTAGCATCTGACGATGTTATGGTATCTGAGACAGTGATCGAAGCTCCAAATCTCAGAATTCTTAAATATAATGAAGCAAGGCCGGAGGTAGGTAAACTTACTATTACGGGAATTGCAAAGAACGAAGGGAAAACAAGTGTCCCTCATACAGAGGTCCAGATAAAATTCTATGACGCAAATAATAATGTAATCGCCATTTCAAAAGCTTCGACAGATAACTTCGATCCAGGTAGTACATGGGAATTTTCCATCGTATACCCGGGACCGGATTCAAGGAAAGTCAAGTCCTACAAAATCACGGTCACACCGGTGTAACAGGGGACCTGAACAGTCATCCGGGACATATAAGGATGGAACGAGGTGTTCTCTTTTTTTGCCGTATGAATTAAGCCTCCCGGTTCTACCAGCTCCCTGGTGACCGGTTCATTTCACAGATATTTGGAATCCTGCTAATTATTTCGGAGGGCGGGCAATCACATACACAAGCCCGGAAGGCATCCAATTTTTTTTCTGGAATACATAACGCTCTGGCGATGCCGGGGTAATTTTTAATGAAGATACGGTATAGATCCAGAAAGTTTGGGTTTGTTGAAACACACATAAACGGAAAGTTCACACCCGGACGATTGAAAATGCTTCGTTAAAATCTCCTTATATTGGGGGCCGTTCAGGCATTTAATATGAAAATCCCCACTGGCATTTTCATTTTGTATGCTTGTGGCCTTTTAGCATCATGTCTGTTTTCATGGGAAACCCTCTCAAAACTATCTTCCGGATTTAGGTTATTCCAATATTCATCACGCTCCCGGGGCTCGTGGCCCGCCGCTGTGCCGACCCCGGTTGGGTAAGGGAATAATCTCCAAATCTCTGTAATTTTCTTCCGATGCCCCCATTGAACCCTGCCGATGAATATCTTATTGGGGGGTGGAGCAGGGAGGGGGTGAAATCCCCTCCTGTCTGAGCAGTTCTGTTATTTTTTTTATTGCGCTTAGGATTTCTATAGATCCAGAAAAGTGAAAAAATCCATATCCTCACGGATTGTTATGAACAGAATGCTGACAGGTTTGCCTGGTACCCTTTCCCCGGGCCGGAGAGAAGGGTACTTTCCCCGTAAAACCGGGCGGGCGGAAGTGAGAACCCGGCCGTGAGATAATGAAGTGCACCCGATATTCCGTCAAACTCCTTTGGTGGTGACGCCATAGCGTGCCTGACATTTTCCCTGACATTAAAAACACCGAGGGGGATATAACCCCGGCGGGCTTCACGGAGTATAATCGCTCCTGCCTGTTTTCCTTCTTTTTCAAGGGCATCGAGGACCGCCATCCTGCATGAATAATAACATCCTCCAACAGGAGAATACCCGTGTTTTTTCCGGTGTCCTTCGTGATCGGCAAAGATCATTTCCTCGCGGCCAAGCACATGCAGAAACGCCTCGATCCATTCATACTGCCATACCGTGGGCATCAGCAGGACCGCGTAATGGTTATTCAGGCTATCAAATTCGTGGACACGGTAACAGTCGATTGGGGAATGCTGCCTGACACGGGAGAGTAAATGGTCCCCGATTATGGTATCACAAGCAGTGATCGACCAGCGCGTGGGGACCAGCTTTCTTTTCCTTCCTGTCCCCATTGTCCCGGCAGAAAATGCTTTCTGAATACTGGAGAACGGGACACCCTGGCGGTGCAGGTCTATAACTGCCCCGGATGCACCAAGATCCGTATCATGGTAGGCCCTCTCGAGGTCGGGGTCCCACCGCCCTTTTTCAATTTCAAATTGTTCCATTCTTGCGCTGGGACCATGGGGTGACGATTCTTCGGAGAACATCATACCGGTAGGCGGGGTTTCAAATGTAACATCACTCTCGACAGATAACGAGGAAAGGGCTATTTCCTGGAGTTTTTCCACGAACGGATTATAGATATCATCTGCCGCTACCCGTTGCTTCCCCCGGACCAGAGACAACCGGTACCTGATTATCTCATCCTGGCTAATCCCGGCTGGGATCCATGACTCAGGGGAGTCCAGGATCTTCGTATCCCCGTGGAATGCAGCAATAACCGGGCCTGCATATACCTTTGGATAGGCATGGCTCCCGATAAATACCGATGGAGGGGAACTTCCCACCAGCTCGCGACCTACATCAACAGACCGCATCTGAGTCGAAAGCGAGGTGGTAATCTGTCTGAGGTATGCACCTTTTCCGGGCGTCATCGTTCAGGCATACATGACCTGTCACCGCTTATTAAGCGGAGTAACGCGGGGTGAAAGTGATTACTGGCTGTATTGGGGCGACCTCCTGTTGCCCGGCGACTAATGGTCCTCTGAGGCATTATCCCAGAACCCGGCCAGTACATCCCATATACGTCCCTGTAATTCTTTTGCCGCTGATGTATCCACGTACCCCGGTTGATTCGGGCCTCCTGTTTCACATTCGTACAATCCCCGGTTAACCTCGATCTGCACCCATGGGATATCCCTGTGCCAGCGATGAGAAATGGAAATGAAACCCCCGGCATACGGGCTGTTGAATAACACCTCCCCCTCATTTCCAAATTCGTTCCTGAAATGTTTTGCAAGGTCCTGGATCAATTCCCTGGGGCAGGTGGACAACACTCCCGGTCGCGCTGCCCCGTTCAGGTCACCATTATTTCCAAGGCAGATAAGTGGCCGGACCTTTCCCTTTTCATCCCGGTCTGGCAACGCTTCCGGGAGCATGCTATGGCAGTCAAACGCAATCCTTGCCTGGCATTCATCAGTAAGCCGGTCGATCGCCTCGTGGTAGGGGAAAAAATACTTCACCATAAGCCGGTGGACCAGGTCGATATCCGGGAACCGGTCATTCCTGTATACCGGTGTGCCAAACCCGGTCGTGGATTTGATCGCACCATCGGGGTATTTTGGCGCCAAGTGGTACGGTGGACGGTTAAGATCGACAACCACCCGCGACACAGGAGTATCAATGAACGCAGCAACCCGGGAACCAAAATGATAAATTTTCTCTGTTCCCGGGTCACTATAAAATATGACCTCATCGGGGCTCAGTGCGATACGGTCACTGACCTCGTCGGGAATTGTGGTACCCCCGTGGGGTACTGAAATGATAAACGGGTACATCTAGGCCAACCTGGCCTCCATTGGCGGACAGAGGTCTTTCTAAAAGATATAACGACCTGGCACCGTATCTAACTTCCCTTGTCCCATGACGATATTAATCCGAATATTTGGTCTTTATTTCTAATTTAATCGCGTATTAGATGATATCAAGCTATTGCCCAGGTACCTGGCCGGTACTGGTTACGAAGTGGACATAGGTAACACAAGGCCTTCTCGTGCCTGAAACATTAATGCCAGAGATTAGCGTGACTGTACTATCATTTTAAGGCATATGAGAGTATATATCACAATATAAGCAATCCGGGCACCCCCGATCTGGGAATACAACCCGGAATGATGAGGTTAAAACTATGAGAAAGATCCTAATTGCCGGAATACTGATCATCCTGCTCTTTGTTGGTACCGCCACTGCCGTGAACATAAATTATGCTCAAAACCAGGGAATTTCCGTAAATACTGCCAGGGATAATGCTAACTCCGCACTATTATTATATGTGGCCCAAGGTAAGCTGGGTTCCTCGACTGCATTATGGAAAGGTGCATCACTATCACAGACACCGATAATTATCTACGATCAGTCCGGAGTTGTTTACTCCTACCTGTTTGATGTAATAAACAAAGACGGGAAAATTGTCGGACAGGTCAATGTTGCAGGAAATAAGTTGGTCGGTGAGCCCGTTATCAGCATCGAAAAGTCACCCCGTTCGTTTGACCCTGGCATGGTAATCCCGAAAGTCCGGGGACTTGCTGAAAAAGAGTATGCCGATTCACAAATCGATTACGTGGTGTTCATCATGGGCCAGGACAAGAAGATCGGTGTAATGGTGATACTCACCGAACAGAACGGGCTGACCCGCCGCTTGGCGTATGACCTTCAGACCTTCCAGCTCAGATCGGATCGGATCTCCAATCACGGACTTATTGATGCCGCGACCCCGGCCTCTCTGTTCGTCTCAATAAGTAGTTCCGCCGCAACTCGCGCAATCCAGAACTACGAGAGCAAGATAAAATCAATTGCCCGTGTTGTCCCCATAATGCGACGCGTGGTCCCGGTAAGCTACCTGAACACAACGATCAATAAAGTTCCGGGTGTTTCTGCAGTGAAATCTGCTGAAAAGGGAACTATTCTGTCAGACTATAAACCCGCACCACTACTCCAGGGACAAATCCCCGCCTGGACGACACCCAGGCCAGTAAATATTCCGGACGTGAAGCCCCCTGTTTCCTCATCCACCTTTGGGCAGTCATTTCCGGTACCCAGGTTTTACCCGGTATAATCCCGGACCGAAATATTTTTTTTACCTTTCGTTCTGTTCAGGTGAGCGGTATCTTATTGCATCACCAGGGGTTCAGGCTGCAGTATCCCGGAAACAAAATGATTAAACTGCATTCCGGCTCTTTAGAAATCCTTTAACCGAATTTACAGAGTTGTGATTATTCCGGGATTTTCCAACGCTCCCGGGGCTTAGCCCCGCCACTGAGGCACCCCGGTTGGGATAGGGGATAATCTCCAAATCTCTGAAATTTTTCTTTGAATGCCCCAATTGAACCCAAAAAAGAATATCTTATTGGGGGTGGAGGTGGGGGGGTGAGACCCACTCCTGTCTCTGTAGCTCCATGTTTTAACGGTACGCAGGGTATCAAAAAAGCAAAAAAAAATTCCGGGGTTATATTCTCTTGGTAACTGCGAGGAACAGAAGCGAAAGCCCTGCAACCAGGGCAATAAGCCCGATGGCATACACAATCCACCTCGGGATCTTCCCAAATAGCGACGTAGGCGGGGTGGTTGCACCCTCTACAGGATATTCAGGTGGAATATTGGAAGTTACTGAAAGAACGACCGGGGTTTCGTCAGCTGTCAGCAGGGGTGTGATGGCCTTCGTCACAATACCTGCAGTTGCGGTAACGGCAGGTTTAGCAGTGGTCACCACGGCAGTTGAAGCACTTGTCACCGATATTCCACCCGGTTTTACGACCAGTTGCGCGGTTGGCGTATCCGGGTTAATATACCCTCCATGGTCATCATCGATCTTGACATTCTGTATTTTTACGTTTGAAGTACCGGCTGCTACCGCTTCCACGGTTATCTTCACGAGCGTCGTCCCGGCTGCCCCGTCAGCGATTGCTTTTCCAAGGTCCACTGCACTTACCGTCACACGCCCGGCAGGGAGGCTGCTGGTCTTAACCAGCTTTGCCCATTCGGGAAATGATACACTAGTGATATTGCCCACAGTTGGGTTGGTCAGCTGGAAGTCCAGCTGGTAACCCGACAGCCCAGCAGGGAGCGTGTTAATACTCAGTTCGTATGTCACGGTTGAACCAGGCAGCAGGGTTACGCCTGGCGGATTTACGGTGAGGGTTGTACCTTGTGATGCACTGACTGTACTGGACGCAGCGATCACCAGGGCCATTACAAGAAACAGCAGGAGGGTTTTCATGGTATCACACAGCTGTACCTAGTCTTCCCTTGGGAAGTAATTACTTCAGGGAATGCAGGAACATCCTTAATCAGATTGGTGGTGCCTGCATTGATAAAAATATCGCTGGGTAACAGGCCTTGTTGTCGGATCGTAATGAACGATTCCCGTATTTATATGATATATCTGAATATTCTGAATATACGGATAATTTTATATTGGCAGGACACCAACCATGAAAACGGAGATATTGCATGAAAAAAAAGGATCCCGTGGACTGCAGTTGCAGAGAAAAATACTCAGATACCTGCAGGATCGAGGCAATTCTTACGGTGGACGAACGGGGACAGATCGTTATCCCGAAGGAGGTCAGGGATTCGGCAAGGATGGGTGCAGGGGACCGGCTGGCGCTTGTCAGCTGCATGAAAGACGGGGATACCTGTTGCGTAATGCTCATCCACGCAGACCAGCTGACCACAATGGTCAGGAGCGCTCTCTCGCCCGTAATGAAAGACATTATCGGGGATTTCGGGGAGGTCTGACTCTTGTCAGACAACGATCGGGTACAACCTGGAAAAGTTCCCGGTTCCTGCGGTTGCGGGCCGGGCGCATGTTGTCCGTCCACCAACGGCCCTGAAGTGGCCTCAGGTGTCACCGGTACGGATAAGAGGTTGTCATGTGATTGTACCTGTTCCTGCAATGGTCCTGAAAATGAGTTAAAAAGCGAAATCCAGGATCAGGATGCACCAAACACAACCAACTCGCCTGTTATTACCCCGGTATCCGGTACGCTGACATCCAGGGATACCGGGGGACATGTTCTTGCGAGGTTCGGCCAGAACCGTTCAGGCCACCGTGTGCCTCCCGGGCTTTACTCACTCGGGTCAGCTGGCCCGGATTCCCCTGTTATCGTGACGGCAAACTATATACTCAGTTTTGACGCTGTACGGTCATCGCTTACCGGCAGTGACGCCTATATCCTCGTGCTTGATACAAAGGGGATCAATGTCTGGTGTGCAGCTGGGAAAGGGACATTCGGAACTGAGGAACTGATATCACGCATCCATAAAACCAGGCTCTCCTCGGTTGTAAACCACCACCGCCTAGTCCTCCCGCAACTGGGCGCCCCGGGTGTTGCGGCCCACGAAGTCCACAAAGCGACCGGGTTCCATGTCGAGTACGGCCCGGTAAGGGCATCTGATCTCAGGGAATTCCTCAAGGAGAGAATTGCAACCCCAGAAATGCGGGAAGTGAAGTTTGACCTTTGGGACAGGATCGTCCTTATACCTGTTGAACTTCGCAGTGCAGCCCTCTATACGATAATTGCAGCAATTGCCTTGTGGTTCGTTGGAGGATGGATGCCTGCGGCGGGTTTTCTCGCTGCAGTCCTTGCAGGGACTGTGTTTTTTCCGGTGCTGCTCCCATATCTTCCTACAACAGACTTCAGCACAAAAGGGCTCGTCCTCGGAATTATCGTTGCAGCCCCTTTTGCCGCACTGGTATTCCTCACCACGGGCCCATTAACACCCCTGTGGGTCGGTATTATCGCAGCAATTGCGATATTTTTTACACTACCGGCAATAACCGCCTATCTTGCCCTGAATTTTACCGGCTGTACCCCTTACACTTCCAGGACAGGGGTTAAACAGGAAATTTACCGCTATATACCATACATGGTAGGGTTTGCAGCAACAGGGGCCGTTTGTGCCATGTTGCTGGAAATAACAAAACTCCTCGGGATGTGGTGAAATGACGATGTTTAATTCGTATACCAAAAATACCCTCATGTTTTATCCTGATAAATGCATCGGGTGTGAACGGTGTTCCGAAGTCTGCCCACACAGCGTTTTTTCAGTTCACGGTGAGCGGGCATCCCTCCAGCGACCGGAACGCTGCATGGAATGCGGGGCCTGCCAGAGAAACTGTCCGACAGGTGCAATCACCGTTGAGAGCGGGGTCGGTTGTGCCTATGCCATGATCTATGCAGCCCTTACCGGGAGAAAAGAGGTCACCTGCGGAGAGGATGGGTGTTGTGGGGGTACCGGAGAGCAGGAAGGTAATTGTAATTGCGGGGATTCCCCGGAGACCGGGACTGGAACAGAGAAATATTAAGCCGGCTGGTATGAAAAACTCCAGGCAAACATCTGAATACCCACTTTTTTCTTAATCATCTCTGAGCTCAAAGGCTCATAGCACGCTTTGTTGACATCCTCGAAAATCCATCTTACGGATGTCAGGTTGTCCGCAAAATTTACCCACGCACGCGGGGCTCATGGCCCGCCGGTTTGGCAACTCCGGTTGGTATAGGTAATTAACTTAAAATCTCCAAAATTTTTTGGAATTCTGAAGTTGAACCATGCTTAAAGGATATCTATAGCCCCCTCCAAAATAGAGTTTTGAAAATGGTATAATTAATCCCCTATTCTGTTAACAGACCCCACTTCATGAATCCCGAATAAAAGTACACCTCAATAATTCTTAAAATCAGAATTCACGCAATATTAAACCGCAAAATTGATCGTACTCGAAGGGGAATACTTGTTTGGAACAACAATGAATCCCCCCTTGATAGTAGATTGTAAAGATCTAAAATGGTTACTACTGGAACAGGTTCTAGCAACAATCTCTTCCCGAAGTACGCACCAGGAGTTGTCAAAACGCGGTTTAACACCTACTGCCTTAGCCGAACAGGTCATTAAAATTTCCCTTGTATCTTTATTTTTTTCTGTTGATTGCTCGTTTGTGGTTCAGGAACTTGAAAAACGGAGCAAATTACGTCGCTTCATGCACATCCGGGATGTTCCCTCGGTCGATGCAGTATACCGGATTTTCAGCAAATGGGAGGGAGATCAGTTTATTTTGTGTATATCGGGTATCCTCAACTCATGTTGTACCCGTCGACGAAAACGGGGAATCACGACGTTTCTCATTGACTCAACAGCCATCACCATCGATCTTAATTGGATTAGAAAAATGTATTCAAAGGCACAACTCGAGAAAAAAGAGTATAAATGGGGTTATTCACCAAGTCACGGGCATTATATCGGTTACAAACTTACCCTGGTTATTGAATACCCTTCTCTGAATCCAGTCTGCATACTCCTTCACCCCGGATCTCCCCACGACCCCGTGCTCTTTAACGCGGTCATGACGGAGTTGAAAAGACGCAGGATAACAAGAATTGGTGATATTGTTGTCTTTGACAAGGGATATTATTCCTACGGGAACCATGTTGAAGGTATTTTCAAATTTAATGTTGTTCCGATGATATTTTCTAAAAAGAAGTTCTCGGTCAAGAAATTAA
Source organism: uncultured Methanomicrobiales archaeon (assembly GCA_903828975.1). Lineage (GTDB taxonomy): Archaea > Halobacteriota > Methanomicrobia > Methanomicrobiales > Methanospirillaceae > CAIKOD01. Next base: position 21,878 of record CAIKOD010000150.1, read on the forward strand.
TGAACCTGCTTAATTATCCAATCTGGATCTTCGGACGGTCTGATACCACGCAACTCATGTGTCGTTTCAAATCACTTGCGATGCGATTGATCTCGAATTTTCGGGATATCGAACATTTCATGAATAAAAGATCCCTGATAGAAGATATTTTCAAAGCGGCTAAAAATACTTTCTCTTTGAGGAAAATTCACAAGTATACGACGAGATCTGTGGTAAAGACCGTTTATTTGAATGTGCTTTTACTTGGCCTTGTTATTTCTTTGGGATTTCATAGAAAGGTCGATTTACAACGCCTCTCTGAATGGTAAGTTGAGGAGGGGGCTAATGTTATCTGTTCTTTCCCATAGCAGCACAGATACACTGGCCGAATGAGATACACCCGTCACCGAGGGGGTACTCCCGGTTTACGACATAATTATGGCCTGACTTCACGATTTCGTCCTGTATCGCATTCCTGATTGCGCTGTTGATGGCCACCCCGCCCGAGAGGGCAATGTCATCCAGTCCCCGTTCACCTGCAGCATTGATGGCAATGGTCGCAATGCCTCTTGCAAGGTTATACTGGAACGAAGCGGCGATATCATGAATCCCCTGCCTGTCGTCCTGATATAACCTGTTCAACCGGCTGAATGCTTCATGACAGAGTGCACGGGTAGAGAGGACTTCAGCCCCCGCGGTGTTGATATATTCGAGGTCCCATGGTATTGCAGTACCAAGACTGGCCGCCGACTCGAGTTTCATCGCCGGTTCCCCATCAAAGGTGCGTTCACGGCATAACCCGAGAAGTGCCGAGGTAGCGTCAAGCACGCGGCCCGTGCTGCTCGTGTACGAAACATTTACCTTCTGACCGAGCTGTTTTTTCAGCACCCCGAGTTCGGTATCTGTCCAACCACGGGTAGCGAGGAGGTCAAGCACCCCGTTATCGGGAAGGATACCGTAGAGCATCCGCTCAGGGAACCGTGTCGCCATGTCTCCTCCAGGCATCGGGACCACTTCGAGATGGCCCACCCGCTTGTAATCCGGGGCTTGGCCGGCAAAAATTTCACCGCCCCAGACCGTCCCGTCATCACCGTAGCCGACCCCGTCAATAGCAATCCCTATGCATGGCCTCGTCGTCGTCGCGGCGATATGTGCCCGGTGGTGCTGGACCGCAACCAGCTCCGCACCAGACTCTTTCGCGAGTCGCTGTGCATACCGCGTCGATAGGAACTGCGGGTGGGCGTCATGGGCAACCACATCATACTCCGCTCCAAGCAGCCGCCCCAGGTTTTCAATCGTCTCCTGCAGGTACGAAAAGGTCTGCGGGTTTCTCACGTTTCCCACGTGCGGGGAGGTGACGGTAAATCCATCCTTATAGATTGTGGCATTGGAGTTTAATTCCGGGCCCACCCCGAGGATGGTCCGGTCACCGAGATCGATCTTTGACCTCTTCGGGGCGATGCCGCGGGAAAGCCTGATGATATGGCCGTCACGCACAACCGAATCATCGCACCTGTTGACAATTGCCCTGTCATGGGTAAGGAAATAGTCAACATCCCGGTTCATCTTCGCCATCGCCAGGTCAATGTCCGTTACCATCGGGTACCCGGGCATGTTTGCACTTGTCATGATCAGGAGCGGATTTTTCAGGTAATGGAAGAGGAGGTGGTGGAGCCCGGTATATGGGAGTATGCACCCGAGGGTATGGAGGTTGCTGATCTCACGATGAGACGAAGGGTCACGTTTTACCATTACCGCAATAGGCCGTTCCGGCCCGTTGAGCATCTCGTAGTCCTCAGGTGTTACACGGACTATCTGGTCGAGGACATCAGGTCTCACCATGATGGCAAACGGCTGCTCACTCCGTCCCAGCCGCCGTTTAAGTTCACCGGAGACTCGTTCGGTGCAGACGAGATGGAACCCCCCGATCCCGCGTATCGCGAGAATGTGGCCCTGGTCAAGAAGCGAGGCCGCTTCCATCACCGGATCCGGCGTCATGACATCGTTGCCGGATGGGTCAAGCAGTCTGAGGCCGGGACCACACTCCCTGCTTGCAATTGTCTGGGCGTGGTGCCTCCGGGACCCGGGATCCGTATACTCCTCATCACATGCCGGGCACATCGGGAATGCTGCCATGGAGGTCCGCTCCCGGTCATAGGGGAGTGAACGGATGATGCTGTACCGCGGGCCACAGTTCACGCAGGACGTCGCCCAGTACCCTTCGTACCGGCCACCCATCCGGTCAATATCATGGATGCACTCCTCACAGGTCGCAATATCAGGGGGGATCATTCCTGATAGTGACCCCTGCCTGCTTGGCTCAATAAAAAAACCGGCGGGGCGGATTCCCGTGAGCTGGCGGACTTCCACCGTGTCGATCCGTGACATCGGCGGACCCCGTGAGACCTCCCGCAAAAATTCCGGGAACCGGGCCCCATAAGCCCTGATCTCAACTTCACTACCAAGATTTGTAACAGACCCGCTGATGCCGAATTCCCTCGCCTTCCGGAAGACAAAAGGCCGAAAGCCGACCCCCTGTACAATTCCCCGGACGATGATAATTCCAGCAGCCTGCATTTTTTTTCCAATAATTTTATTGATTTATACCACAATATAATAATAGGGTTTTACATTGTCGGGCCATATCAGAATTGTAAACGATCCAGTCGAACTGGTTCCCCTTCTCATCACGTTTCATAATGTTTCATACAAGAAGGTCTATGACCTTCTGAATAAAGCGTGGATGACCGAAGAGGAGCTGCAGTCGCAGGTTAAAGAGGACGGGCTGGAGCAGTGTCTTATACTGCTGAAAAAGGGGAACCTCATCGAGGAACAGTGGCGGATGCCCGTATCAGGCCAGAAGCCCATACGGGAGTACAGGGCAACCTATAGCAAGTTCCGGGCAAATTTCCAGTGTAATTTCTCAGATCTGTCAGATCTCATTTATATCTCCATCTCCAATGATGAGTCCCTCCGGGAGATGGTCGAGCATGTCGAGAACGAGTTGAAAAGCGGTAACAGCTCAATCGCCGACATTGCAAGAAAATTCAATGTCAGCCCGGTGTTCATCAAGGGCCTTGCAAAGCGGATGCCCGGTCTCGATGTGAAGGGGCAGGGACTGGTGTTGCTTGAAAGGACATGAGGAAGACCCTCTCTATATTATTCTCAGAAGCAAACGTGAAGTCACCCGTCTCCAGATACTGGTAGGTATAGCGGAACACCAGCCTGCTGTCCGGCAGCAGGAGATAGCGACCGAGCTCGGGGTCACTCCCCAGGCAGTATCGGAATACATCAGGGAACTCATTGATGACGGAATGGTGAGTGCCAAAGGAAGGGGCCGGTACGAGGTCACCCGGAACGGCATCGAATGGGTGCTCAACAATGCGGAGGCACTCGAGTCCTATGCACGTCATATCCGTCTGGACATTATTCATCAGGTCTCGGTCTGGACCGCAATCGCTGCAGAAGAATTAAAAACCGGCGACCCGGTAGGGGTATACATGGAGGGTGGCTGGCTCTATGCGGGCAAGGTACCCCGGAACGCGATGGGAAACGCGGTAATGGATGCGAAGAAGGGTGAGGATGTCGGGATCTCCCGGCTGAATGGTCTTATCTCCCATAGTGAAGGGCTCATCCATGTCTGCAAAGTACCAAGGGTCCAGCGGGGGGGTTCAAGAAAGGTGAAGCAGGACCTCCTGCGCGAGGTAACAGGTCGCGTCAGCATGGTCGCTGCTGTAGGCCTTGAAGCCTATATTGCGCTCCAGCAGATCGGGCGGAAACCCGACATGTTCTTTGGGGCACGCGAGGGCGTGATCGAGGCTGCATTCCATGGAATTGAATCGGCAATTATCATCGTCGACGAGGAATTTACCGACTTTTTAAAGAGGCTTGAGAGCGTGGAACTCACCTATGTAATCCACGACCTGATTGCGCCATGAATGTCCTCGTACAGCCCGTAAAAGGGAGTTATCGTATCCTGTTTTATGATGAGTCACATATACGGGGCGTCGGGATTGTCGATATCAGCGAGTCCCCGAAAGGAGTCCGTCCTGATCATTACCGGCTGAAGTGGGGCGGAAAGAAGGTCTACCGGAACATCCCGACAAAAGAGCTGCTCCTTTCATTCCGCCAGACCCGCGTGAAGCTGACCAGGCCGGACCCGCTGTTCGAATCGTTCCTCAACGATTTCCAGGTCGCTTTTTCCTATACTGAGGTCTGCAGGATGTGCCTCCTTGAAGACCGGATTACGAAGCTTGACACCGGTACATCGGTCAGGTACGGACCATCCAGTGAACAGATCTGCTATGACTGTGCACGGCGGGAACTGCGCCGGGAAGTTGCCCACATGGGTCATGTCGGCCGGGGTGCCCTCGGACACATGGAGGAACTCTTAAAAAAATACCGGGATATCGACCGCGTGCTTGCCAGTATCCAGCCTGAATCGGTCAAAATCGGGCAGACCCTCTTTGACCGGCTCGAGGCCCACCCGGTAACCAGCACCCAGTCCCTCGAAGAACTGGCACTGCCCCGGAAATTCGTGGACCTCGCCATGGTCGACAAACTGATGCCTGCCCAGCAGCTGGCGGTCGATGCGGGGCTCCTGTTTGGAAAAGACCTCCTGGTCGTTGCGGCCACGGCAAGCGGGAAGACATTTATCGGTGAGATGGCAGGCGTTAAGAATTACCTCGAAGGAAGGGGCCAGTGCCTGTTTCTCGTCCCGCTTGTCGCCCTTGCCGTCCAGAAATATCAGCGGTTTGATGAACGGTATGGAAAAATCCTCGGCTCAGGTATCCTGATCGGGAAGAGCAGGTTGAACCTCCCTGATAACCGGCCGATCGGGGACCGGAATACCAACTCCCCGCTCCTTGTTGCTACCTACGAGGGCCTTGACCACATGGTCCGCTGCGGCGGCAGCCCGGGAAAGATTGGGACAGTGGTGATCGATGAAGTCCAGATGCTCGAAGACCCCGAACGGGGGCACCGGCTCGACGGGATGATCGCCCGCCTGAAATACCTCGCGCCAAAGGCACAGTTCCTGTACCTGAGTGCGACAATTGGTACACCAAAGTTACTCGCAAAAAAACTCGGGGCCACGCTGGTCAGGTACGACGAACGCCCGGTAGCACTTGAACGTTACCTGATGTTCATGCCGAAAAAGGAGAAGATCCCTGCGATCAAGCAGCTTGCCGAGAAAGAATATACCCATATATCCTCGAAGGGTTACAAGGGCCAGACGATCATCTTTTCGAATTCAAGGGCCCGGTGCCACATGATTGCGGACTCGCTCGGTCCCCGGTATGCCCCATATCACGCCGGCCTTACCTCGCAGGAGCGGCGTGACGTCGAGAAGAAGTTCACCGACGGGAAACTGGTCGGCGTGGTAACAACGGCAGCTCTCGGTGCAGGGGTTGATTTCCCCGCATCCCAGGTGATATTCGACGCACTTGCCATGGGTATCAGCTGGCTATCGGTAGGGGAGTTCAACCAGATGGCAGGTCGTGCAGGCCGCCCGGATTTCCATGACCTCGGGAAAGTCGTGGTGCTCGCGGAACCGGGTGCGACCTACTCGAGGGAGAGCAGGGTCCCCGAGGAAGAGATGGCACTCATGCTCCTCAAGGGGGAGATGGAAGAGGTTGCACCGGTCCATGACATGGAACAGAGCTCCGAAGAACTGGTGGCAAATGCGGTGGTATGCAAGGGAGACCTCCAGGCACTCCACCAGATCACCGAATCCATGGTCGGGACGGTTGAGCCTGTCCTGGACGAGATGATCGGTCACAAACTCGTCACGCAGGAAGGTGGGAAAATTGTCCTCTCCGACCTTGCGAGGGTGATGGCCGAGCATTTTATCGGCATGGAACGGCTCCTCGAGATCCGCTACCTTGTCACACGAGTCAATGACCCGATCGGGATCGTGGCCGAACTTGAATGCCGCGAGACCCGTGATGAACGGTTTCGGGAAACGAAAGGGAGCGGCGGGAAAGGGAAACAAGAGCATGGTACCAAGAAGGGTCCCGGTGGGAAAGAGAAGAAAGGGAAGGCCGGGCCACCCGTCTGGCCAGGCTCCGGAGGCCCGAAAACCGGTGGCCGTAAGGGTGGAAGGCGGAAAAAATGATCCTAAACGTCGAGTTCCAGGGCCTGCCTGATGTAGTAACGTAGTGCGTCCCTGTTTATTGAGGCTATATTTTTTATTTTGACGTGTTTTGATTCGTTTCCCTTACCCTGTAACAAACCATAGGTATCTTCGAACGCTGCGCCGTGGGAAAAGGCAAACGTGATACCTTTCTTTGTCGGGCTGATGACGGCAATTATTCGTTTACTCCTGAATGCGGGTATTCCATACCCTATTTCTTCTGTTACGTCTGGAGCCGTCTCTCGCATCAGCTCACGCAACATTACGACAACAGGTTGAAATTCCGGCAGAACTCTGGTCTGCACAAACTCATCGATCGTCATGAATAATCTCACCACGAATCGGACTGATGCATATCCACATTGGCATCCAACCCTTTATTGTTATGCAGGCCATGATGTATGACCGGGCTTTCCCCATAAAACACCCATCTGGCGTTTATTCATAGTATGATGTATCCCGTGGTCACATCCTGTCTGCTTACCAGATATGAAAAACGGTGAACCCTGGTATCCGGATACAAGGGATTATCGGAAAGGGTTTTTCTGTCCTGCTTCCCATTCATTGTTGAATGGAAAATATCCTGGTGCAGCCGGTATTCCAGATGAGCCTGTTCCTTTTTGTGGCGCTTGCCGGTTATCTCGTTGCTTCGCGTATAAACCAGTCTGCTGTCATCGGGCTCATTCTCGTCGGCATCGTCGTCGGTCCGAGCGTGCTCGGGCTGATTACCTATACGGATTTTGTGGCCGGTCTTGCAAATCTCGGGGCCGTGATCCTGCTCTTTGTTATCGGGCTTGAATTCAAGATCCAGGACATAGTCGGAGTACGAAACGGGGTGATTGCAGCAGTAGGGGTAATTGTACCATGGATTGGCGGGTACGGTCTCTCCATTGCATTCGGGTTTGATACATCGAGTGCGATTTTCATCGGGACAGCGCTCACCGCAACGAGCATTGCGATTACGGCAAACGTCCTCCGGGAGATGGGAAAACTCCAGACTGATGCCGCAAAAGCGATTATCGGGGCTGCTGTCATAGACGACGTGCTGTCTCTTCTCGCACTCTCGGTGAGTTCTGAAGTCGTCGAAGGAGTATTTTCCCCGCAGGGAATTGCCTTCGTGATAATAAAAGCAATAGCCTTCATTGTCCTTGCCGGGGCATTTGGTATCTTCGTCGTGAACCGTTACATGGAGCGCTTCGACAAGTCCCGTTTTGCGAAGAAATTCCCTGAATTTTTGTTTATTTTTGCGATGATGATGGCATTTTTCTACGCGATGATGGCAGAACTGACCGGCCTCTCTGCAATTGTCGGAGCATTTATTGCAGGGGTCTCGTTTGAGGGATTACGGCTCAAACACTGCCGCGATATCAAGGAGGGTGCAGAATATCTCCAGATCATTTTTGCATCGATATTCTTTGTCTCTCTTGGGGTGCTCGCCGATTTCAGGCAGCTGACGCCGGGAATCGTTATTTTCCTCGTTTTGCTCATCGTCGTAGCAATTATCACAAAAGTGGTCGGGTGCGGGATTCCGGCAAAACTGATGGGTATGTCGACAAAAGACTCCCTTATTGTCGGGTTCGGTATGGCACCGAGAGGAGAGGTCGCCATGATCGTGGCTCTGATCGGGCTCCAGCAGGGGATCATCGACCAGAATATCTACGTGGCAATTGTCCTGATGAGCCTGGTCACAACAATCATTACGCCAATCATTTACCGGAACTGGTTCTACAAGGGGGATACAGGTACCAACGACGCAAATGATGCCTACCCCTGCAACGAGTAACCTGCAGCCTGGCTATGGAACGCTTGATCGTTATCACTAGGATAACCGATTTTTTTGGACCGTTATATCATCCCCGGGACCATCACCTGCAGGATACCGTTCGGAAAGGAATTTTTTCTTCTGGTATGAAAAACTCCAGGGCAACCTTGTGAAAGGCACCTCCTTCATAGATCTCTGTGAGCCAATGACCCGACTGCACGCTCTGTTGATATACTGCGGGATTTTTTTTTAAGTGGATCTACATCGACAGGACGGGATTTCACCCCCCAGCCACACACCCGGAAAAATATTCACCGGGCAGGGTTCAACTGAAGTTTCAGAGAGGGAAGAACAGTCCCTATCCCAACCGTGGCCGCCAAAGCGGCGGGGTGGAACCCCGGGAGCGTGACGAAATTTTGGAACAACCTAAATGTACAAAATAGATTGAGAGGATTTCAACAAAAACCAATAAACCCATTTTTTGGGAAAATAAAGGTGGATTGAGTTCAATCCTCTGATGGTCGACCACCATATGTATCCTGGTACAACTGGTCAACCGTATCCCGGTTGCCCCGGCAATCGCCGGGTATCAGTTGATCCTGAGCCGCTGCCCGTTCCTCATCGGGTGCACATCTTTATTGAGCGTGTACCCAAGATCGCCAGCAAACGTGGCGTAGCCTGCTGCCATCATCAGGTCTCCATGAGCAGGGATGATGTGCTGCGGTTTGAGCATCTGGAGAAACTCGTAATGGTCTTCCCGGTAGGCGTGACCACTCACATGCAGGTCCTCGAATACCCGTGCACCTGATTTCTTGATGTGCTGTTCAATCCGGTACCGCTGCCCGATATTCATCGGGTTCGGGATGATATTCGCCGAAAAGAGCACCTTGTCACCATTACCCAGCAGGTACGGTGTCTCACCGAGCGCAATACGGGTGAGGATAGATCCGGGTTCCCCCTGGTGGCCGGTTATGATGGGCAGAAACTTCTCTTTCCCCTCCTTCATCATCCTCTGCATCATGCGGTCGGCAGTCCTCCGGGTCCCAAAGACGCTTGCAGTATCAGGGAACGAGACATATTTCATCTGTTCTGCGGTAACGGAATATTTTTCCATCGAGCGGCCGAGGAAGACCGGCTTCCTGCCGATCTCGTGGGCGCATTCCGCAATGGTCTTCACCCGGGAGATATGGGACGAGAACGTCGATACCACGATACCATTCTTGTCATCTTCGAAACTGGTGATGACGTCCCGCACAAGATTGCGGGCTATCCGCTCGCTTGGGCTCCGTCCTGAACGATGGATATAGGTACTTTCCACGATAAGGGCCATCACCCCTTCGTTGCCGATCTGCCGGAACCGGGCAAAATCCGGCGGTTTTCCGATGACCGGTGTCCGGTCAAACTTGAAGTCACAGGCATAAACGATCGCACCGTGAGGTGTGTGAAGCACCGGCGTGACGGTATCAATAATCGAGTGCTGTGTATGCACGAATTCCAGCACCAGGTTCTGCGAGATCGTGTACTTCTGCCCTGCACTGAGTGCGTAGAGCTTGTTGTTCACGAGAAATTTCTTCTCTCCTGAAATCTGCTGGCGGATCAGTTCGGTTGCATAGGGGGTCGCGATGATGGGACAATTGTACCGGTGCGCAAGTTTCGGGATGGCCCCGATATGGTCCAGGTGCCCGTGCGAGCAGACAATGGCCTTCACTGTGCCTTCGACTGTCTGCATCACGGTATCGTCGGGGATCGCCTTGATCTTTATCAGATCAAGGGAATGCATCTCTTCGACCTCCGCGTCCTCGTGGATCATCAGCTGGTCCAGGCGGAGCCCCATGTCAAAAATGATAATTTCTTTCCCGCAGCGGACGGCGGTCATGTTCCTCCCGACCTCATCGTATCCGCCTACGGCTATAATTTCTATTTCCATTGGTGATTTATCTCCTGAATTTTTTTATATCTGAATTGTTTACTTCTGTTGGAATTATTTCACGATTTTGTCAAAGGTATCCGCGTCATCCTCGCGATTTTTGTCCGGATTGGCCAGGTCAGACACCTGTGAAATTCACCTGAATTAAACCGGGGAAATCATTCGGTAACAGATTCCCCTGTTGGCCATACCCGGAAATACCATTTCCATGGAAGGCCGTGTGACCCGGATCAGTCGTCAGGCACGACCCTGCGGGGAATAATCACCGCCCCTCTATTTCCGGAATATGCGGCATAAGAATAATATCTTACTCCGGCATCCGCATGCCCGGGGCAGATCCCACGTTTTCCCGTTCATTCCACCAGTAACATCGGTATCTATCGAGTTGCCGGCCGGGTAACCGGAAGATCAGGTTTGTTCGTATCCCTGGATCTCCCTTCCCCTCTATCCGGCGCTCCCGGTAACCTGGTGGCGAGCCCTCTTCGCTGTATCGGCGAAGTTCCCTGGGGAACTATTGGGGGTAATTACCCATCTGCGGCGAAGGGGCTCCTGATTATGGGCCATCACCACGGATATGTGGATCATCTAGACCTGGTATTGACATTTCAGTCTGCTTTCCTGGTGCCGGTACTTAACGATGGTACTTCTACCCTCGCCGGCGTTATTCCTGCATAATATTTCCCGGCAGGCTGTTCCGGATTATTAGACGATACCCGGAATCGTGTCTTTGTTAAATGGTGGTGCAAATACATTAAACTTTGTTCTCTCCCAGTCATTGAGCCAGTCACCCTCTTATCCCCGGGGCTCGTATAAAGGGCCTCCACGGGCTGCAAATCCTAGTGGGTTCCACTGAAAAATTCCTCCCCCTGGTAAATAGTAAAAATTCCGGCCTTGTTGAAATATGCAGGAACGTCCCGATCTTAGATGTTTCAATAAAAAGCAAAATTTTCGGCTCTGTTGAAATCCTACGCGCAAATAAAAAAATTAACTGAACTGCTCATACATGAGGGGGTTTCACCCCCTGCCCATCCCAACAGGGACCGCCAAAGCGGCGGGGCGGAGCCCGGGAGCGTAGTTTAATTTCAGAACCACCCAAAATCGTTAGAAGTTATTAGAGCATTTCTAAAGAGCCGGAAAAACCAAATCTACAAAATAGATTGAGAGGGTTTCAATAAAAAGCAAAATTTTCCAAAAATATACACGGTGTGCCTGGGTAACCCTACATATCTATACGGATAATCTGGACCGGGCAGAGGTCCGCAGCTTCCTGTACACAACCGGCGAGGCCGTCAGGAGCTTCACCAGTGCTGATACTTTTCTCTTTCCTGAATTCTTCCCTTACCATTGAGAACGAATCATCCGGATTTTCTTCAAAAAACGAAGGACATTCGGTCCAGCAGGACGCGCAACTGATGCAGCTTTCGCGATCTATGGTGACCTTTGGCATGGTTAGAGGTACTCAGCTGCACCATTTAAGTTTCAGGGTAGATATCCCCTGGTTCTGGTCTCTCATTTTACAAGGTACTTACGCATGCCGAAATAAGTCGCAATCCCGACAATAGGAACAATAACCGATGCGAATACGAGGAACGCCAGGAATTCGGTCGAAGGGTTCAGGAGCTCAAACATAAATGCCAGTAAGGCACTGACTGCCAGGATAATAAGGTTGTTACCTACAAAGTCTGCCATTCCTTTTTTGTCTCTGACCTGTTTTTCATCATAGCCTGCGATGATATCGACCCTTCCCTTGTATTTGATCATGTAAGCAAGGACTGCAAAAAGGACGATGAAAAATTCAGTCATTCCGAGGATCAGTATATTCGTCATTCTGGAACCCCATTTCATCTAATATTGTTCCTGCATGATGTATTAGTCTCTCCCTTCCAGGACTACCGGGTTCTCTTTCCTTGCCTGGTAACTACGGGGACATATAAATAGTCCTTTCCCCCCATTTGGCTCTATATGACAGTACAACCGGACGCCCCGCCCTCCACCGCGGTAATCCCCGTCATACACCGGCATGAGCTCATCATCATCGGGGGAGGCCTTGCAGGCCTCCGTGCTGCATATGAAGCGGTTTCCTCCGGGATTAATGTTGCAGTCATCTCAAAGGTCCATCCACTCAGGTCCCATTCGGTCGCTGCACAGGGGGGGATCAATGCAGCCCTCGGGAATGCCGATACAACAACCCATGACAGCTGGGAGGCCCATGCCTTTGACACAGTGAAAGGGTCAGATTACCTCGCAGACCAGGACGCAGTAGCCACCATGTGCAGGGAGGCCCCGGCAGCCGTAGTTGAACTGGAACACATGGGTACGGTGTTCTCGCGGGATGATGCAGGTCACATTGCACAGAGACCGTTCGGGGGGGCGGGATACCCGAGGACCTGTTATGCAGCTGACCGGACAGGGCATAATCTCCTCCACACGCTCTACCAGCAGGTCACTGTAAAAGGGGTCACTTTTTACGAGGAATATTTTGTCACGTCACTGGTCACTGCCGGCGGTGCATGTGCAGGGTGTACTGCCCTCTGCATACAGGACGGGACTATTGTCGGATTTTTGGCAAAGGCCACATTACTAGCTACCGGGGGATTCGGGCGAATTTACGAGCGTTCAACCAATGCACTTATCAACACCGGTGACGGACTGCACCTCGCACTGGAGGCAGCAGCCCCCTTAAAAGACATGGAATTTGTTCAGTTCCACCCGACATCCCTGTATGGTACAAATATCCTGATCACGGAAGGCGCAAGGGGTGAGGGAGCCGTCCTGTTGAACAAAAACGGGGAGCGTTTCATGAAAAATTATGCCCCGGGCGCAATGGAACTTGCTCCCCGGGATGTCGTCGCCCGGGCAATAGAGACGGAAATCCGGGAGGGGAGGGGGTTTCCCGGGGGATTTGTACACCTTGACCTGACATCGCTTGGTGAACCATTAATTAATGACCGTCTGCCGGGTATCCGCCAGATTGCCATAGATTTTGCGGGAATTGATCCGGTCACCACGCCGGTACCTGTCCAGCCCGCCCAGCACTATTCAATGGGGGGTATTGATGTCGATGTATCGGGGAGGACACCGTTACCGGGACTTTTCGCCGCCGGGGAGTGTGCATGTGTCAGTGTGCACGGGGCTAACAGGCTTGGGGGAAATTCCCTGCTCGATACCCTGGTGTTTGGAAAAATCACCGCAGAAACCATCATAGGTGACCTCCCGGACCTGGATCCCGGGGGGGCCTCAGTCATAGAAAAAGCGGTTGTGGAGGAGGGGAACCGGATTATCAGCCTTTTCCACCGCGGCTCAGGGGACAATATGTACCAGATCCGTGACACTCTCAAAAAAACGATGATGGACCATTTCGGGGTATACAGGGACGGCCCTTCAATGGATGCGGGTCTTATCGAAATACTTTCACTCAGGGACCGTTGCCAGCAGGCAGGGGTACCACTTATGCAAACCCCCTATAATCTCCCGCTGGTCCATTTCCTCGAGATCACCGGCATGGTCAGGATCGCGGAAACGGTCGCCAGGTGCGCAATTGCCCGGAATGAAAGCCGGGGTTCGCACGCGAGGAAAGATTACCCGCTACGTGACGACGATCATTTCCTCCATCATTCTCTTTTGGTACCTGACGGGGACGGTACCCTGAAAGTACGGACTAGTCCTGTGAGCCTTGGTATGTTCCCTGTGAAGGAGCGTGTGTATTGATGAAATTCCGCGTGTTCCGGTATACCCAGGGTGATGACGCCCCACATTATGATGTGTTTGAAACCTGTGGGGTCCCGGGAATGAGCGTCCTCGCAGCACTCACTACCATCCAGGAGCAACAGGACCCGGGTTTATCATTTCGTTCATCCTGCCGGGGTGCCGTATGCGGGGCCTGTGCCATGTTAATCAACAAGGTACCCCGGCTTGCCTGCCGTTCCCAGGTTACCGGGCTGACAGATAAGAAAAACCTTGTCCACCTGTCACCCTATCCCGCCCTTGAAGTAACAACTCTGTGGGACCCCGCTACCGAGGTCCTTGTAGAACCACTGCCCCACCTGCCCCTGTTAAAAGACCTCGTTGTGGATATGACGGCATTTTTCGATTTCCTGCAATCTGTTGACCCGGTATTTCACCCCCGGGAGCCACTCCCGGGGAAGGAGTTCCACATGGAACCGGATGCGGTGAGGAAGCTTGAACGGTTTACAAACTGTGTCCTATGCGGTGCCTGTTTTGGTGCATGCCCTGTAAACAGCAGGAACCCGAAATACCCCGGCCCTGCGGCACTCGCCACACTCTACCGGTTCCATATTGACCCGAGGGAGCATGACCCCGGTTCACGGATTCTGGCCGCAGATACCGAATCCGGGTGGTGGGCATGTGAGTTCCATACCAATTGCACCAGGGTCTGCCCAAAAGGGGTACCCCCGGCCTTTGCGATTGGCCGGGCGAGAAATGAACTGAAACAAAAGAGGCCTGGACCGCCAACGCGGGACCTGGGAGATGACGGTCCCTCGGATATTTCAAGGTGATTCATCAGTTCAACCGGGCCCTGGATAATTCGTAATCCTGGCAGCACCCCTCCAGGGGTTGATATGCCAGGTCTGTGGAATGGACCACCCGGTTATCAGAGTTTAAAGGGTCATCTGATTAATTGTGGTATCCTCAGGTTCAATCGTAAAAAATAATTCATCGCGGGATGAATTGCAGCCGGTCCTGGTCATCCGGACCAGTGTACCCTGGAAGAAGCCGGTTAATCCAGTCAAAGAATTTCCGGACCTGTTCATCCGCAACAGCCGGACGATAGTAGGTTGAACTGATGGTCATAGTATCCAGGAACGTTGAAATGGAGACAAAAAAGGCCGGAGAGGGGGCATGGCACGGCAGCATGCAGGCATTTCTGACACGGGGAGTGCAATGATTTATCAGGCCCAGGTCGATAATCCCTGTGTTTGTAACGATTGGAATATGGTTTTCATAATTTTCCGGGTCCCTGACCCGTTTACGCAGTGTCTCCCGGGCGGCAGAAACACCGGACTGCCATAACAGTTCGGCATCAAGCGCATCTTTCATTCCCGGGAAGTCGTTCTTTTTGTTTTCCATTATATCGTGGACAGCATGACACAGGCATGATAACGTATCGTTCTGTTTCACCGGGATCCTGACTTCGAATGCCGTCGAATAGTTTTCTACCGATCTCCCGGTGACCGGATAGTACCGTCTCAGGTCAATTGTAGTAAGAAACAAACATTCTGCCTGGTGAATTCCTGGTTCCAGGTTTTTACAGGCCATGGCAACAACCGCAAGCAGGAGATCATTCACAGTTACCCCTAGTTCCTTACGTTTTGCATGGATGGAGCTAACCCGTGAACCTGGAATTGTCATAACCGCATATGCCGGCTGGTTATCCTCGTGGGATTGTACCTGAAGTATCCACCGGTCTGTTCCTGATGAGGTCTCATCCGACCTGGAAGGTGCACCTCCGGTGGGCAGGAGTGTGGAGACCAGTGGCAAATCACCGTGTAAGATGCGTTTTCTACCTATGGTAGAGGATAGGTCTTCCGGCGAACAGTGGTACAGTTCCATGATCAGCCCTGCAATATCTTTCAGTCCCCGGCCATCCATTGCGACATGACTGGCATTGATTACCAGGACGTCCCCTATTGCCTCAATGGCCCGTATTAAAAAGACCTTGATCTGTGGGCCTACATAGGGGTCGATGGTTTCCGACAGGGCCTGGGAAATGGCGGGACCAAGGCCGTTTTTTTCAATAAAAGAGAAGGAATCACCTGGACGGGCTGATGGACGCAGTCCCCACCAGAGCATGTCGTGCATCTCCACCAGCCGGCTGTTACAGACAGGTTCTGCAGTAATTGCACCCATTACCGCCTGTTGCATCTTATTCGGTTCTAATTTCCCGTCAAAATACAGGAGCATGTGGATGACCTGGTCCGAATGCTCACGTAAGAGTTCAGAAAAGAGATCATAAGGGTTGACCTCTTTCCAGGGACTTTCCTGTTGAAAATTATCCTGTGTGTCCATTTCTGCAATCAGTCATGCCTGAGTGCCTCAATCGGGTTTAGATTTGCGGCCTTTGCGGCCGGGTACAGGCCCGATAGAAGACATACACCAATACCTATCGCCATACCATACGGCACATACAGGAGACTGGCAGGGGTGAAGAAATAATTCGTTGTCCCTATCAGCCGTACAAGGAGGTACCCACCGATAAAGCTAATCAGTCCGCCTATAACGGCCCCTATCGAACCGATGATAAATGACTCGTAAATAAACATTTTCCGTATTTCTGCCTTGGTAGTCCCGATACTTCTCAGTACACCGATCTCATTGATCCGGTCTTTGACAGACATCATCATGACATTGAAAATACTCACCGATGCGACGAGAAGTGAAATCCCACCAAGCAGGAGGATGAACGTACTTATCTGACCGATTGTGGAATTGATAGTCACGAGCAATGCTCCCGAATCAGTAATACTGACCACCTTGACATTTTTATTCATCTTCTTATCTATTGCTTCCTTTATGGGGGGAATATCCTTGATCGATGGGACCAGAATATCGACCTGCTGATATTCTCCCTGGTTTCCATATACGGACGTATACCAATGATCAGGTGCGATTATCGCATTGTCAGGCATGAGATCTATCCCAAAACCCTTTGGTTCCAGGATACCCACCACCCTGACCACCTCGTTCGTCCCGGTTGACTCATCCCCTACCTTTATCCGGGTACCCACGTTGATGTTCTGGTCTTTCGCAAGCGTTGAGCCGATAAGGACACCGCTTGATGCCCCACGTAACGAGCTTCCCTCTGCAATCTCAACAAAATTTGATACTTTCTCGGGATCAAGGCCATAGATGGTTACACGCTTTTTATCTTTCGTCCCGACCTGGATGAGATCTGACCCCGAATGGATGGGAACGACGACATTATGCCCTGCTGCCTGTTCGATCTCCCTCACCTGGTTATCGGATATGAGAAGGCTCGTCGTGCCTCCCGAAGGCGGACCAAAACCCCCCCGGGAACCGGTGTCAGGAGTTATAATTATTGAATTAGCACTGCTCGAAAGATTGGACGAGACCGCAAGCTGGATATTGGCCCCAAGAATTCCCATGGCGGTAATTGCAACGACACCGATGATAATTCCGAGGGCCGCAAGAAGCGACCGGGAGAAATTGAGCCTGACGTTCCTGCTGGCTAGCTGGAAGAAAACGTTTTTCCTTCTTTTCATGCCGCCACTCTGCCGTCAATAATATTAATAATCCTGTGCGCAGAACGGGCGATATTGGGGTCATGGGTGACCATCACGATTGTCCGGCCCTGCTCATTAAGACCTGTCAGAATATCCATTATCTGGGTCCCGGTAACTGAATCGAGATTTCCTGTGGGTTCATCGCAAAGGAGCAGCGCCGGGTCATTGACAAGTGCCCGGGCTATTGCCACACGTTGCTGCTGCCCCCCCGAAAGCTCATTTGGCTTATGGGTCATGAGATCGTCGCCAAGCCCGACCATCTTCATCATTTGTGCCGTCTTCCCTTCTTCGTCCATATGACCCTGCTTGAGGATTATCGGGTATTCTGCATTTTCATACGCAGTAAGTAAAGATATCAGGTTAAATTTCTGGAAAATAAACCCGATTTCGTCCCTTCTCAAGAATGTCAGTTCGTCATCAGACATATCTTTGACATTGCGTCCGGCGAGGATCAGATCTCCTGAGGTCGGCACATCCAGGCAACCGATAAGGTTGAGAAGGGTTGATTTTCCGGAACCCGATGGCCCCATGATAGCCACAAATTCACCTTTATGTATGTCGAACGATATCCCCTGGAGTGCAGTAACATCCCCGGCCTTGAGTTTGTAGACCTTCCGGACATCTACCAGTCGGATTACAGGTACATCAGAAATAGAAATTCCCCTCACTGTTTTCTTCTTTTCGTGTACTGATATCCGATTACAAATACGACTATGATAGCAATAATGCCAACAATTATCCATGGGATATACGACAGTGAACTATTACTTTTTGGGGTTTTGGCCGCCGAGATGTCAGCAGCAGTACTGCGGCTGTAAGTATTGCCATCCTGGTCTTTGTAGCTCACGATGACGGGAACTTCATCAGGACTTTCAGAACTGACCGTCAGCTCAAAGCTAGAGAAATCGTCCGGCTTCAGTAAGCCAACTGCGTAGACTTTGAACGGATCAACAGGAATTGCAGGGCTTCCGGAAGCAACGGTCACTGATTTCGCATCCTGCAGACCTGAATTCGTTACATCCCCGGTAATCCTGATATGGTTTCCATCAGGAGCAGAAACAATATTGCTGATAACAGGGTCCGACTGTGTTTTATCATTATTGAACTGGATCGGAAGAATGAGTCCGACCTGGTGTGTGTTTGGACCGTTCAGGTAAACCGCTTCAAAGTCTATATCGGTCGGACTTTTAGGGGTAATACTGAATGGAAGCTTAACGGTCTGCCCTGGGTCCAGCGAATTAATCACGATGTTCTGGGGTATAATCTCAATATCAGACGCATTTGGAGAGACAATGACATTTTTTATCGCATTCGTGCGGAGATTACTCAATGATAGTGTAACAACACTCTTTTTCCCGGGAACAAACGTATCAGGCTTATCAGTTACGGAAAGGACTACAGGAGAATTTTTTACCTCTAATTTTACAGGATAGCGCAGGAACCCCGTGTCCTGGAATTCGAGGGAGAATACCGGGTAATAAATACCTTCAGGGACATCTGCTTTCACCGTGAACGTAAAGGGCATTTGATTCCCAGCTCCAATCGACCCGACACTATCGTAGGTGGTTGAGGATAACAGCGTGATATCCTTGTCGTAAAGAGTTGCCCGGCGGATGGTAACACTCTGGGTCCCGGTATTCTGGACAATAACCGTTATTGTACCTTCATCTCCGGTAGCAAATGTCCTGGGGTCCAGTGTTACATCGCTCACCGTCACCTGGGTGTAGGCAGGGGAAAGGGATGTGGCGGTCGATCCTGATGTATCAGTCGGGGCTGCCAGGGCTGTAAATGCCATTGAAGAGACAATAATCAGGGTAATAGAGATTTTTAGCAGGAATCTCCTTTCATATGAAAGTGATTCCTTGGATGTAGTTTTCATTAGTATCCTCCTGGGGTAGAAAAGCCCATAAATGTCATGAACAGGGTATAGATGATGTAGATAATAACCGGGAGCAGAATGGTAATTGCAGCATTTTTTATCGAAAGATTCCTGGCATATTTAATCGCGTGGATCCAGATACTGGCACTCCACATGAGAAAGATGATAGCGATTACAGCACTTACTTTCGTGAATTCCATCATTGCCGAATCGTGCATCAGGTGAGAGACCGCATTTTGGATAACCCCCGGATCCTGAAAAGAGTTGACGACCGGGACCTGGACCATAGGAAGGTAATAAACCGCCATAATAAGTGTTACCAGGCTGCCAAAAATCTGGGGTATAAACCCGTAGCCGACAAATTCAAGGGTCCTGTTAAAACCCCCTGTGCCTTTGAAGGCCATCGAAATAAGGTAAAAAATTGCTGACCCGATTAACCAGAATAGTATCACACCGATGAAGGCACCAACCACCGACGACACGGCAACAATCTCGCTCATTCCGGCACCTGCGAAGGCAAACATTCTGCTTGTCAGGGAGCCGGCCATATATCCGTATAAGGCACTAATTATGCCTACCACCGCAACAAACAGGAAGGGTGTTTTTAAGCCTTCTTCGGACTTGATTTTTTCCTGGAATAATGCATCAGGCCGGGTTAACATGTCAATGATATTCTGAATCATAGATACCAGATTATCTACATAGCTCATACATATAGGTATATAAAAGTAGGGAATGTGTTGTTTTTTTTGCAACAAAACAATAAAACAATCGAATAATCAGGTTTTGTTGAAACCCTTTAATCTATCTTGCAGATTTAGGTTTTTCTAAAATTTTGTCACGCTCCCGGGGCTCCGCCCCGCCGCTTTGGCGGCCCCGGTTTGGATAGAGCATGATCTCCAAATCTCTGAAATTTTCTTGAATACCCCAGTTGAACCCGGCTCGAAAGTTTATCTTATTGGGGGTGGGGCAGGGAGGGAGTGAAACCCCCCCTGTCATGTATTTTCTCTTTTTTTAATATTCAAGGTTTCAAATGCCAAAAATTGATTAAATAAGAGCATTTATCCAAATGAAATATTCCTCCATCTCACTCAAAAGAATCCTTTTATGGGGAGTATGAAAAACAAAGAAAATACTGAAATGATCAGGCGTCAAGGAAGATTATTATTCAATAAAGTGATGAGTAAGGTTCATCACGTCCCGGTACGGGACAACCCCCAGCATCTTTTTCCCTTCATCGGTAATAGGAAGAGAACGGAAATCATACCGGTCAAACATACGTCTCGCATCTTTTAGTGTGCTGTCAGGGCAGAGGCTTATATAATCAAATACCATGATTTCTTCAAGTTTTTGATTATCCTCTGCCTGGAGGAGCTCCTTGATATCAATCACCCCGAGCAGGTGCTCCTCGCGGTCCAGCACGTAGAGATACATAATGACATCTTTTCCTTTCGCAACCGCTGCATACCTGTCAATTGCCTGCTCTGCTGTCATTTCCGGTGGGAACCTGATATATTCAGATGTCGCATAGTCGGTAATGGTCTCTTCCTGCCTGTCAAGAATGGCACGGATCTTTTTTACATTGTCCTTGTCCAGAGCCAGGAGGATCTCTTCCGCTTCAGATGCAGGGAGTACTGAAAGGATATCGGCTGCCTGTCCCGGGGTCATCTCATCGATCAGCTGGACAACCCGTTCCCTTTTCAGGGATGATACCAGTTCACGCTGGACATGCGGGTCAATTTCCTCAAGGGTATCAGATGCCTGTTCGGTGTCGAGTTCCGAGAAAATAGCTACCCGCTGCTCATTGTCGAGTTCCTCGAGGATATCCGCCAGGTCAACAGGGTGAATTTCAGAGAGGGTCTCCATCAGGACCTTTAATTTAACATTCCCCCGGAAGCTCCCCATCGGGCTCGGAAGGGGCTGTACATAGGTCCAGGAGATCATCTGTTCCCCGGGGTCGGGGTTAAGGTTGTGGATCAGGTCCGCTACAAATTTCAGCCCGATTCTGCGCAAAAGACCATACCGGCTTACATCAACATCAGTAACGTAGATCCTGCCATTCCGGTATACCATGCGGATATCATAGACTACTTCGACTTCCTTGTCTTCGATATCGAGGACTTTTTTATCTAGGATATGGTCTTTAAGGAGGAATGCGGATTCTTCCGGGGTCCCTTCATATAATTCAACAGATTCTATCTGTAGGATAATTTCCCTCCCTGAAAATGCCAGGACCTTTGCCATCGGGACAATCATGGACGGGTTACCAAAAGGTCGCAGGATAAAGAGGTGGGTAACTTCCGGGATCTTTCCGGTCTCAACAATAACAAAGTCCGAGAGTTTTCCGATTTTTTTGCCGTTCCAGCGCACAGCGGCTCCGATAACACGTGACAGGAAATACTCATCTTCGGATTTTTTCTGGTTATGATTTGCATTATTTTCCATTCACTCCCACCTCATGTCCTGATCAATGTGAAAAATTTGTATACCAGCACCAGTACCAGGACTATTAAGTATATCCTAAGCCCTAACAGGGCTACCCTGACCATGGGGGTCATTGTAATTTGTGGTTTTGCATATTTTTTGTTTATCTCGGTGAATTTTGAGAACTGCTTCGAAAGGAAGCTGTCACTTCTTGCTTCGGGGCTCTCACTTTTTCCGGTCAGGTCTGTTTTTTCCATCTCTTTTCACCTCAGGCAAATAGTTCCGGGAACAGGACACTGAAAGCGTAGAGCGTTGAGAGTGCAATGATCCCGATTACAATTGCGATGCTCACCACGTTCTGGACTGTTGTGTTCCTGTATTCACCCATGATTTCTTCGTTGTTCAGCAGCAGGATCAGGAATACGAGTGCTGCAGGCAGCAGGGTTACCGCAATGACCTGGACAAACAGCGTAATCAGGACAAGGGGTGCATTCGGGATGAGAACAACAAGTCCTGCGGTGATGATGGCAAAGAAATAATACGCATAGAACCAGGGGGCTTCACGGATCCTTTTGTTAAGGGAATGTGCCCAGCCGAATACCTCACCAAAAGCCCATGAACTTGCGAGCGATATGCAGATTGCACCGAGCAGTCCAGCGTCAAACAGTCCTATCGCGAGGAGTGTCCCCACCAGCGGATAGGTCCCCATCATGGCAGTGGAAGCCTGGGCCGCACTCGAAATTTCCATCCCGTATAACACAGTCCCGGTCACAATCACGATGAAAATTGCCACAACAACGGTGAAAATCGCCCCGAGAACCGTGTCAAGTTTTCCCCAGGGAATATCCTTCTTTCCCATGCCCTTGTCCACCACGGCACT
Organism: uncultured Methanomicrobiales archaeon; assembly: GCA_903828975.1. Classification (GTDB taxonomy): domain Archaea; phylum Halobacteriota; class Methanomicrobia; order Methanomicrobiales; family Methanospirillaceae; genus CAIKOD01. The sequence continues at coordinate 44,124 of CAIKOD010000150.1, forward strand.
CTGCTGGAAGAAGATCATCCAAGGTGCAATGGTAGTCCCGATATTTGCCATAAGGAAGAAAATTAATGTCGCGGTGAGTCCGCCAGGGAAGTTCGGGATAATTCCCTGCTGGAGAATACTCCCGACAGACGGGTGAACCATGAATGCTGCCGGAATGTATACCAGGTTTAAGAGGCAGAAGAACATCGCCAGTTTCTCCCATGTCCAGTACCTGCCCTGCACGACCATGAACATCATGATGCCGATAACAATCAATACCGTAATGACAGGTGGAATATTAAAAATACTCAACGCCGCGGTCATCCCGATAAATTCTGTAATAAGAGTAAGCCAGTTCACAAGTGAAAGGTCAAGAAGGGAGAACCAGCCCCAGAAAGAACCAAATGCGGCGAAAATCGCTTCTGCATGCCCGTGCTTGGTGACAGCACCCAGACGCACCGTCATCTCCTGGACATAATAGGCAACCGGCCCGAGCAGCACAAGGAACCAGATCAATGCATAGCCGTATTTCGCTCCGGTCGCAGCGTAGGTCGTGATCCCGCCGGCATCATTATCGGCGATCATAACGATAAGGCCGGGTCCGGCAATAAGGAGGTAGAGTTGCAGCGCTTTGATGACCCTGCGATACTGATAATAAAATCTGGAAAGATAGTTCACAGAGAGGTCCCTCCCATTCCTGACAGATGACTGCTCAGGGACGTCCTGGTACTACCTTTTCATCCCTTCATCAGAGCCAGCGTTGGTTCATTTCAAACCATACGTTGTCACGTAATGATATTAAAAGCCTATGGTTTTTAAAATAAAATATCGCCAAGAAGGCCTTTTTTCTACCAGTGTGACATGCCGATGGGTTATTACGCAATTATAAGTGCCAATATTTTGTTGCTGGAGGATATTTCCACAAAAGAAAGATATTTTCAGGTAACTGATGCCCGGATACGACGTACTGCTTCGCCGAGCTGGGCCATCGATGTCGCATATGAAAGCCGTTCCCATCCGGGGGTATTGAAGGCCGTACCCGGGGTCACTGCAACATGCAGATTTTTCAGCCAGTCCCCGGCAAGCTCCATATCATCTCCTTCCACGCGGATATAGGCATAAAAGGCCCCATCTGCAGGAGCAGATTCAAATCCCATCTGTGAGAGCTCCTTCATCAGGTAATCGCGGCGCCTTGCAAATTCCAGCCTCATCATTTCAACGCATGACTGGTCACCCTCAATCGCAGCAAGCCCGCCCCACATGGCAAAACTCGTAGGGTGGCTGATCGTGTGCTGCTGGACAATGGACATCCGGCTGAGGATCTGCGGTGGTGCAACTGCGTAACCAAGGCGCCACCCGGTCATGGCATAGGCTTTCGAAAACCCATTCACCGTGATTGTCCGTTGTGCCATATCCCCGACCGAGGCAAGCGAGACATGCTCCTTTCCATACAATAATTTCTCATAAATTTCATCAGACAATGCGATAAGGTCATAATCTTCGCAGGTGTCCGAAATCAGCCGCAGTGACCCCTTGTCAAGCACGGAACCTGACGGGTTGGAAGGGGAATTGATGACGATCATCCGGGTATGAGACGTAATCCTGTCAGCCAGGGAATCATCGACCTGGAAGGTCCGCATATTCAACGGGTGGTGGACAGGCCTGCCACCTGCAATCTGTACACAGGGTTCATAGCTGACCCATGACGGGTCGAGGATTATCGCTTCATCACCACGGTCAAGGACTGCCTCCATGGCTTCATAAATAGCGTCTTTCGCACCACAGGTAACAATAACGTCCTCTTTTCTGCAGGGAACATGGTTCTCCTTCTCAATCTTAGCAGCAATTGCCTGGTTCAGTTCGGGGAGGCCATTACTTGGGGCATAGTGGGTCTCGCCCCTCCGGAGTGCATTGATGCAGACCACTTTAATATGGTCCGGGGTATCGAAATCAGGTTCCCCTATTGAGAGGCTGATAACATCGATCCCGGCTGACTGCATCTTCTTGGCTTCATTCGAGATTGCCATCGTGGCCGACGGGGCAATGCCGGCAATCTTGCCGGATAATTCCCTCATTTCAATCTCTGGACCAGTTTAATTGCAGATTCAACTGCACGTTTTGCATAATCGATACGGTCATTCGCCTCGAGCCTTGTCATACCGGGCCCGGATATACCTAGAGTGACGGGTTTTCCGAATTCGAGTGATAGGTCGATGATCTTTCTTGCCGCATGCTGCACGACAATCTCGTCATGCTGGGTGGACCCTTCGATCACACAACCAATCGTGACCACCGCATCGACATTTCCGTCCTTTAACATTTTCTTGATGGCAAGCGGCATGTCGTATGCCCCAGGGACATAGATGCATTCCGATACTTCAGCCCCAAGGAATGCGGCGTGTTCCCTGCCCTCGATCTCCATCATGTAGGTGATGTCGCGGTTGAATTCTGCGACCACAAATCCGAGTTTTATCGCCTTTTGTGCCATATACTTCCTCAGCTATTGTATCTTTACTGATTATTCATAAACTGTCCCAACCCGTATATCTTACTACCGGGTATCTTACTGCCGGGCAGGACCGCTGTCTTCGAAACCCTGCCGCTGCCCCGTCCCTGCTTCTTTTTGCAGTTCTTTCTGGTAGAGAACAAGTTTCACTGTGTTCACCGCATGCTCCCGTGTCCGGCTCGCGGCAAGCCATGCAAGTTCCGCATCATCCTTTGCCTCATCCTCGTGGACAAACACCTCGATGATATGGGTATTTGTCATCAGCTGGGCCATAATGAGCCCCTGTGAGGCCTCGTGGGCACAAAGGCGGTCTTTTTCCTTCCCACCCGGCATGCCAAGTGCCATGACAATTTCGCAGTTTTTCTCTTCGATCAGTTTCTTACAGGCAACCGGGAGGTCCTTGATGCCCGGTACCGTCAACCGCTCGATACTCACGCTGGCATGCTTTTTGAGCTCTTCGATGGCTATTTTTCCCATATTTACTCGTGAAAAGGTGGTATCGGCGACACCTACCTTCATCCGAGCACCTCGCAGGCTGCCTGAAGGCCGTTGCCCTTTACGGTAAAACCCTGTTTCCTGAGGGCATGTTCTGTTGCGGCAAGGGTCGCAAGGATTTCCGGAGCCCCTACCGAACCCATGTTACCAATACGGAATATGTTACCTTTCAGGTGGTCCTGCCCACCGGCCATCTCGATCCCCATTTTCTTCACCGTTCCTCGGAGATCACTATCTTTTACTGATTCCGGTATAGTGATCGCGGTCACGGTGTTGGAATACCTATGCAGGTTGTCGACCTTTGGGAACAGTGTCAGGCCCCATGCCTCCGCTGCTGCCCTGACCGCCTGAGAGAGCCTCTTGTGCCGCAGCACACGGTTATTGAGCCCTTCCTCATCAATAATCATGCATGCTTCCCTGAGTGCAAGGAAAAGGGGGACCGCGGGTGTGTACGGGGTCTCCATCGGTGTTGACCCTGCACTTTTCCTGTATGCTGCGAGATCGAGGTAATAGGGTGGATTCTTTGTGTACCGTTCCCAGGCACGGTTGCTGACCGAAATCGCAGACAACCCTGCCGGTGCGGCCAGACATTTCTGAGACCCTACAAATGCCACGTCAACACCCCATGCATCGGACTCGACCGTGTCACCACCAATCGAGGTGATCCCGTCCATAAAGAACAGGGCGTCATATTTTCTTGCCAGTTTCCCTACCGCTTCGGCCGGGTTCAGTATACCAGCCGAGGTTTCATTATGGACAAGGGTGACGACCTCAGCACCTCCTTTGAGCCGCTCTTCAAGGGCAGCGAGGTCGAGCGGCGTCCCCCATGACGAGCCGATTTCCGTGGCCTTCCCATATCTGCCAGCGATCTTAAACAGGCGTTCACCGAATTTACCGTTCACCAGGCAGGCAATTTCCTTATCCCTGCCAAAGTTGGATATGGCAGCCTCCATCGCCGCCGTGCCGGAGCCACTGATCACAAAGAGTTCGTTTGTTGTTCCGAAGCAGGTCTTAAGAACACGGGCACAGTCTGCATAGACCTGCCCGAATTCGGCCCCCCGGTGGTTGATGGCCTGGCGCATCATCGCGTACCTTACCCGTTCCGGCATGGGAACAGGACCCGGCAGCATCAGAAGTGGTTCTTTTTCCATTCGTAATCAGCCCATAGTATATTAATAGAGACAAAATATAAGTTTTGATGGCTTACATGGCAGACGTAGCTATAATTTCAGGATCCGCATCGGACGCGGCGATTACTGACAAGGTAAAAAAGGTCCTTGACGAGAATAACGTCTCATATGACACCCAGATTATCTCCGCTCACCGCGATCCTGATAAACTCGATGCATACATCAAAACCAGCAATGCAAAAATTTTCATCGCGATTGCCGGCCTTTCCGCAGCGCTTCCCGGGGTTATTGCATCCAGATCCGATAAACCTGTTATCGGTGTCCCGGTAAGCGGGACACTGAACGGGATGGATGCGCTGCTCTCGATCGCCCAGATGCCAAAAGGTGTCCCTGTAGCCTGCGTGGGAGTTGACAATGGGGACAATGCAGCGTGGCTGGCGATTCGGATCCTGAAACTGAAGTAAGGAGGTTTCGTTTCTTCCCTTCCATTTCTTTTTTTAACTACCTATCTACCCCTGCATCAACCTACAGGATAACCAGATGGTATCGTTCGGTTTTCAAATTTACCCGTCTGTCGGTTTATACATTCAGTCTACTCGTACCGGGTACGATTATTTGAATTTTGAGGCGGTTCCTTTTCGAGGAGCCCTTTTACCAGTTTCATCGCGCACAGGTCCCCGCACATCGAACACGTCTCAAGTTTCCCGTCCCGTTCGTGGATTTTTCTTGCCACGTCACCAAAGAGACCAAGCCTGAACTGGCCCTCCCAGTCCAGCCTCCGACGGGCGTCAGCCATCTGTGACTCCCGCTGAAGTACGGAATCGTCTTTCCGTCTCGCCATGTCACCGACGTGCGCGGCAAGGCAGGCAACCCTTGTGCCTTCAATAATATCGTCGACGTCTGGCAGGGCAAGGTGTTCGGCCGGGGTGACCATACAGAGGAAATCTGCCCCGCTTTCACAGGCGATTGCTCCCCCGATGGCAGCAACGACATGGTCATACCCTGCCCCGATATCCGTGACCAGCGGGCCGAGAAGATAGAGCGGGGCATGATCGGTCAGTTCCTTGATCACCTTCACATTGTACTCGATCTGGTTCATCGGGATATGTCCCGGTCCCTCGACCATCCGCTGGACGCCGCGGTCAAGGGCACGATGGGCAAGGCTGCCGAGTGTCAGGTATTCAACGGTCTTTGCCCTCCTTCCCGCGTCCTGGAGGCAACCTGGCCGCATCCCGTCCCCGAGGCTGATTACGACGTCTGAATCCGCAAGTATGTCAAGGAGATAATCGTATTCCTTAAACAGCGGGTTCTCCTCTTCCCTCTGTACCATCATAGCGATGTGAAATGCCCCACCCCGGCTGACAACACCCATGAGCCGTGGGTCTTCCCTGAGGGCAGCAAGTGCTTCGTAATTTACTCCACAATGCAGGGTAAGGAAATCGACACCATCTTTGCAATGCTGACGGATGACGTTAAAAAGCGTATCTGAGTCAACATCGGCCACGTTGCCAGCTTTCCGGACCGCTTCGTAAACCGGAACCGTCCCGACCGGCACATCGAGTGCGAGGATACTTTTCCGGATCCTCGGGAGGTCCCCGCCGGTAGAGAGGTCCATCAGGGTGTCAGCGCCGTTCTTGATCGCTGCCTCGGCCTTCCTTATTTCGAGGGCTTCATCACACCGTTCACCCGATGTGCCGACATTCACATTGACCTTGACACGGCACCCTTCACCAACCGCACATGCAGGGTGTTTCCGGCAAGGGTTTGCAGGGATCACCACCCGGCCCCTGGCTACGCTTCTGGCGAGGTCCCGGGGCGCAATTCCCTCAACCCTGGCTGCTTGTTCCACGACAGCAGGGACTCCATTATGGCATTCCTGGACGAGGGTATACATAAAACACATTTGTCCCGGGAACTTATTATTGTGCATGCCTGTCCAGTGGATTCCCGGTGACCCGGTATTTGCTAATTCCTACCTTGTTGGGGATACTCTCATTGACGCCGGGGTGACGCCCCTGATCGTCTCGAAATACCGGGACACCATCAGGAAAATAATCCTCACCCATTGTCATTTCGATCATACGGCCCATGTAAAGGAAATTGCCCTGATGTGCAAGGCAACGGTGTATATTCACCACGATGATGCCTCCGGGCTTGTTACTGATGCACAGAGCCTGTCCATGCATTTTGGTTCTCATTCACCCGGGATTGTGGCCGACACCCTGCTCAGGGACGGGGACCATGTCGATGATCTGCTGATCATTCACACCCCGGGCCATACGCCGGGCAGCATCTGCATCCTGGACGAAGCCAGCGGGGACCTGATCTCCGGAGATACGGTATTTACCGATGGTGGGTTTGGCAGGTTTGATTTCCCTGGCGGGAGCCTGGACGAGTTAGTCCTGTCAATAGAAAGGCTTTCAGCACTGGACATCCGGGGTCTTTATCCAGGACACGGGGAACCCTCACGGCAGGGTGGTGCCCGCCATGTTGCAGCCGCACGTGAACTGATCCGAATGACCTGTCCCTGAAAGGTCCATTCCGATGGAAAAAGGTGTTTACTGCCTCGTATTGTTCCACGGGCCCTGCACTATCAAGGTGGGCGCCCTTGGGTACCTGGCATTTCCAGGCGGCTGGCATGTCTATACCGGTTCTGCGCAGGGACCGGGTGGCCTCAAACGCGTGCACCGGCATATCAGTCTCACAGCATCCCGGAGACAAACAAAGCGGTGGCATATTGACTACCTGCTGGGTCATCCAGGGGTTACTCTTCTCTCTGCCCTCTGCGCACCCACAACCCTGCCACTAGAATGCGAACTTGCAAAAGTAATCGGGGGAGTCCCGGTCAGAGGTTTCGGGTGCAGTGACTGCCATTGTGATTCGCACCTTTTTTATTTTGAAACAGATCCGGTCAATACGATCATGGGTGCGATGGCTTCGATCGGTCTTGACCCGGTCATCGCAACAATCAATACCAAGCAGGGATAGTGTTGATCGATGGTGATGATATGCAGGTACTAGGGATCTCCGGGAGCATGAGAAAAGACGGCAATACGAGCAGGCTTGTAACAATCATTCTCAAGCAATGCGAAGAGAAGGGGTTGACAACCGAGTTCATCTCCCTGGCTGATAAAAAAATTCATCCCTGCATCGGGTGTGAGAAGTGTAAAAAAGAACACGAGTGCTCCATAACCGACGATGACTGGGAGGATGTTGCATCGCGTATCTTTGACTGCGAAGTGCTGGTGATGGGGTCACCGACCTACTATTACGACGTATCAGGACAACTGAAAAATTTTATTGACAGGACATATTCCTATTACCACGACCGGAGACTGGCCGGGAGAAAAGCAGTGGCCGTTTCGGTTGAGGCGGATAAGGGTGGTTCAAGGACGATCCAGACGATAGAAGGTTTCCTGTCAGCCCACGAATTTTCGTACCTTGGTCACGTGAAAGGCAAGGGGTACCTTGCGGGTGATGTGATGAAGGATACAGATGCAATTGCCGATGCAAAGAAAATCGGGGACAAGATAGCGCGGCTTTTCCACACAGGGCATTGAAGATCTTTTCAAACAGTCACATTTTTTATCTTTTCGGTTAATAACTTCGATATTGACTTCCACAACGGTCGCTGATCAGCCGGCACCACACGCACCCCGTAAAACAGGCGGTCACGACCCGGTATGTAAAAATTTAGACAGGGTTCTGGCCATCAGTGACGGGGTATTCGCATTCGCAGTTACATTACTCGCCCTATCACTGATAGTCCCGGCACTATCCCACGGGGCGCATCAGAACGAATTGGTAGCTGATCTCATGGGCATGTGGCCGACATTTATCAGCTATTTTGTCAGCTTTTTTGTCATTGCATCGTGGTGGCGGGGACACAACAGGGTGTTCGCCTATATAAAACGGTGTAATCCTACGCTTGTAAGCCTTAATTTCTATTTCCTCCTGTGTATTACGATAATTCCTTTCCTGACCAATCTCATCATCCAGTACGGGAATTTCGAACTTGCAACGATACTGTTTGCAGCAATGCAGGTAGTAACCGGGGCTATGCTCCTCATAATCTGGATGTATGCGTCCGGGAACCACCGTCTTATTGATCCCCAGCTGAACGCACGCGTGATCAGATTTAATTACCACCGGGAACTGGTTGTTATCGCAATTTTTCTTATATCGATCCCGATTGCCTTTTTCAGTACGACCCTTGCACAAATCTCCTGGATTGCACTTGCACCACTAGTCAGTATCCTCCAGCGGGCATACCGGGATGTTGAAGAATTCGTGGAGGAAGAGGCGGAGGCCCGGGACAAGAAGGAATAAACCGGGAAATATCCAGATAGAATCTTTTTCCAGCGATTTTATTTTCCAGCAGCCCGGAAAATTGAGTTATTCAGGTATTTTCCTGAAAAAAAACAAGAATTTCGACTCTGTTGGCATTCTCTCAAATCTATCTTTGAGATTTTAAGGGTATTCCAAAATTTACCCATGCTCCCGGGGCTGTGGCGACCCAGGTTGGGATAGGGATTGGCCATTAATCTCTGAAATATTTGGGAATAATGAAGTTGAACCCTGCTCAAAGGATATCTTGCCGGGGGTGAGACAGGGAGTGGGTGAAACCCCCTCCTGCCTACGTATTTTTATCTTCCTTTTTCAAAACACGCAGGGTTTCCCATGAAACTGCTTGAACGAACCCCAAAGTAAGGAGATTATGAAAAGGCATTTTCAAAGTTCGGGTGTGAACTCATCGTTCATGTGTGTTTCAACAAACCCGGGTTCTCATACAAACGCATAAAGGGTAGTACGCTGGCGGAGTTCGCGTCCGATGTCGTTGGCCAGTATTTTCATCTCGGACGGGTCCAGGTAATCTGTATTGGGTGCACCGGCTCCTTTTGAGATGCTCTCTTCAAACATTGTCCCGCCAATATCATCCGCCCCGGCCATGAGACCGAGTTGTGCCATTTTGATACCGGTCTTGACCCAGGAAACCTGGATGTGACGGATATTGTCGAGGAAGAGCCGCGCAACCGCAACCATCAGTATATCTTCCCTTCCGGTGGCCCCTGGACGCGCAGTCCCCTCCCTGAAAAGACGCGTATTCATATGGACAAACGAAAGTGGTACAAATTCTGTGAACCCCTGTGTATCATCCTGGATATTCCGGAGGATCTCAAAATGACGGACCCGGTCTTCGACAGTCTCACAATGGCCGTACATGATTGTTGCCGTCGTGGGTATGCCCAGCAGGTGTGCTTCCCGGATAATTTTTTCCCATTCTGCGGTAGAGATTTTCCCGGGGCATATCACGTCACGTACCTCGTCAACGAGTATCTCTGCCGCAGTCCCGCAGAGTGAACCAAGGCCAGCCCCTTTCATTTCCACAAGCATTTCTCCGGTCGTGATGCCACTTTTCCGTGCCCCATACGCGATTTCCATTGGATTGCTTGCATGAAGATGAACCTCCGGGGCTTCTTCATGAAGGGTGCGGATTATCCCGGTATAAGAGGTGGCATCAAAATCGGGGTGCAGACCACTGACCGTGCAGATTTCTGTAACATTTCTTTTCCGGGCTAGAGCTGCCTTCTCCCGTATCTCTCCGGTACCGAAGAGGAATGTCCCCGCATCCCCGGGTTTTTTTGAGAACCCACAGAAGCCACACGTGTTTACACAGATATTCGTGACATTGATATTCTGGTTCCTGACATACGTGACCAGGTTTCCTGACACTCTTTCACGGATCTTGTCTGCCACTGATGCTATATCCCAGACCCGCCTGTCCCGGACTGACATGAGCATTGTCCCCTCACGTGCGGTGAGCCGGTGTCCTCCGAGAATATCATCAAGCAATTGCCGGACGGGATCTGTCACCTGAAATTAACACCTCATATTCCTAATCTGACGAAGGATGGCAGGGCTGATAAAATCATCCAAAGATATCTCTGTCTATGATGTGGGGCAGTGTTCCTGAATGCTTATCGGCATTTGACACCAACATTTCATGCGAACACGCATGATCGAAGAAACCATTTCGCTCAAACATTCAGATGGAAAAGGGTTTGTTATTCCTCTCGGCACTATCAACCTTGTCGGAGTCGTGGCCAGGAAGGGTATGGTGGGGTGTGGTGCCTTTGACGTGTCGGCACTCAATAATTTTGCATACCCGGCAGCGAAAGTCCGACCGCTAACCGGTCCGTCAATTGTAACGATAGCCGACCTTCTTTTCGGAGAGATCAAAGAAGCTAACGCTGCAGCGCAGCAGCTTGGTATCACAACTGGTATGACCGGAAAGGCGGCCCTCGACCTGCTATCATGAAAAGATGGATCCCTGCCCGAAAATTATCTGTTTTTTGCAGATGGCCCAGGTATCATATCCAGGATTGAACCTGGACACCGGAATCCGTCGAATACTCTTTTATGGCATATCTCCTGGTGCGGGCATTCCACCGATTAGGCTGAGCAGGACCATGTTCTGACACTAATCGCCAATTTATTAATGACCTGCACCAACATCGTCACAATGGTGAAAAAAGAACCCTCACAATCAAATCAGTTTTACCCCGAAGATCGCAAAGCATGGCGGGACTGGCTTTTAAAAAACCACGCCACATCGAAAAACATCTGGATTATTATATATCACAAGAACAGTGGCAGGCCTTCAGTATCGTATGGAGAAGCGGTGGAGGAAGCCCTGTGTTTTGGCTGGATTGATTCGAAGCCAAATAAACGGGACAATGAAGGTTACTACCTGTCGTTCGCCAGGCGCAATCCCGACAGCAAATGGAGCAAGGCAAACCGGGAGCGGGCCGGGAGGATGATCCGCCAGGGATTGATGACAGAAAAGGGATTGGAAATAATTACAATTGCAAAAGAAGCAGGTACGTGGACTGCTCTTGAAGAGGCCCAACAATCCATTATTCCTCCAGATCTTCAACTTGCATTTGAAACCAGCGAACTCGCGAAAAAGAATTTCTCTGATTTTCCACCATCGTCAAAACGTATCATTCTTGAATGGATTTTAAATGCCAAAAGACCTGAAACACGCAGGAAACGAATTGAAGAGACCGTCCGGCTGGCTGAGGAAAATATCAGAGCAAATCACTACCGGCAGTAGTTACCAGTATTGCCAGATATAATGAAAAACCCGGTAAACCGGGGAGGAAAAAATAATCCTGTCACCTAGGTAAATCAGATTGTGTCAACAATTTCTTTTACCAGGGAAAAGCAAACGTTTTCACAAAAGATCGTACAAGGTCGTCCTCTGACGAAGCTGGCGCCTGAGGTCCTTTGCTATCCGCTCCATTACAACCGGGTCAAGGTATTCGGCACTCTCCGCACCGGCATCCCTTGATACATCATCGGCGAACATCGTCCCTGCGAAGTCATTCGCACCCGATGCCAGGGAAAGTTCACTCATTTTCAGTCCAAGCTTTCCCCATGACACCTGGATATTTTTAAAATTATCAAGAAACAGGCGCGAGACTGCAATCAGGAGGATATCTTCCAAGCCGGTAGCACCCGCACGGGCAATACCCTGCTGGTAGAGGGGGGTGCCCGTATGGATATACGTTAACGGGACAAGTTCTGTAAACCCCCGGGTCTCATCCTGGATTTCGCGGAGAATGGACAGGTGTTTCGCACGCTCCGGGGCGTTTTCATAGGAACCATACATGATGGTTGCGGTCGTCGGGATCTTCATCCTGTGGGCTTCCCTGATGATCTTTGTCCAATCATGGGTATTGAGTTTATTCGGACAGATCACCGACCGCACATCATCGACAAGGATTTCTGCGGCGGTCCCCTGAAGTGAACCGAGTCCAGCTTTTTGCAACCGCTCCAGTACCCCGATAGTACTGAGTCCACTCCTGTCAGACGCGTGAGCGACCTCGTCCGGGCTGAATGCGTGAACATGCACACCAGGGGCTGCCCGGGTGACCCAGGCAAGGATCTCCTCGTAGGAGTCTATGGTGAAATCCGGGTGGACCCCGGAGAGAAGACAGATTTCAGTGACCTTGCGCTCCACCGCGAGGGCCACCTTCTTTTCGATCTCCTCCCGGTCATTGCAGTATGCTCCCTCATCCCCCGGGCTTTTCCCGAACCCACAAAACCCACAGAGATTTTTACAGATATTTGTGATATGGATATTCTGGTTCCTCACATATGTGATGATATTTCCGGCTTTTTTCTCCCGCATATCGTCTGCGGCAGCGAGAATAGAGAATACCTCACGGCCCCTGATATTGAGAAGAGAGGTCGCTTCCTGCTCTGTCATGCGGTACCCCTCCCTGATATCGTCCAGCAGCCGGCCCGGGTCCATGTTCACCTCAACAATTATTTCTTTTGTCTGGGTTTTTTACCCTTTATACCCTGGTTTTTTGAGGTTTCCGATCTCCGCAGGTACCACTCATGGAGGACGATTAACAGGATGATGATGATAGCAACCGGGATTATATTAAGCGGCAGGTACCCGACAAGGGGCACGGTAAAGAGAGCTTTACCAACGATCCATTCCGGTTTTACCGGCTCGATTGCCCCGAGACTGGTATAATGTGAGAGCCCTGACCCCTGGTCACTTCTCCAGTTATTATCCCCTTTTGTGATATAGCCGCCATGGGTGTCCGTGCTGTTCAGTGGGACAATAAACCCGATGTCCGGGTCCGGGGAGGGGATAATCGAACCCTGTGCCGTGAAATTTTCTTTCATTATCGGGATATATATCGTTGGTGTGTGTTTCCCGCCACTGGGGTTGACATAGGCAACCAGTGTGCTGCCCGGTTCCTCATACACCATTGCACGGTGAATAATCGGGTGTGCCCCACCCCCAATAAACGGTATCGGTGAATTTGTCCCCCCGTTCGGGTTGTAGATAATCACATCCCCGAAATCCCCGAATTTGGTGTACCCCGTTTCTTTTCCTTCGGACCAGGACTGCAGCGGGCCAAACCGGTCTTCCTGGACTACGAACACGAGGTCCCCCACGTTCATGTGTGGTACCATGCTCTCAGATTCTATCGTGACCACTGCGGGCCATGTACCACTGACTGCAAATAAGAGCGCGGCTATTGCACCGACAACGATGATTACCCACAGGAGCTCACGGATCAGTGATACGACTTTATTATCACTCTTTTTAAATTTTTCAAGAATTGAGGTCTTTTGCTTGTCCTCATCGGTTTCTTTCATTCGTCCTTCTATCTTTGTACTATTGTCATATAATTAATCGCGTCAGGGCATGGATTTTGGGATATCGAATGAAGTATTTCGTGCCAGTTAGGGGATATGGCAAACCCACACCATTCAATCGGAGCTCATACATATTGCCACCATTCGTTTACAGTTATTTATACAGGGACTTCATCCGCTATCAGATTGCGATAGTATACCCACTACAGGCAGCAGCGGGCCGTTCAGGACAGTATTACTACGCATTCCCCTTGTATACCCCAGGATTTCATTCATCCCGTGCAGCCTCACATTGTCACCATTGCAACCATAGCGGGAGAACTGGGAAATCATTTGGACCCCGGGATTTTTCTGGCTATTGCAGACTCTTCATGGTTACCATTCCATCCCCGATCTAAAATCCTATATCGGCAGCAGGGGATAGTATTAGATCAGATGCTTGACACCGAGACCATTGTCCAGCGGTTCCTCGATACCAAATTACAGGTTCACCCTGAAGTGGTGAGATATCTTGCCGAAAAAGGGGATACCGACCTGCTGGAACGCGTGGTTTCTACTGTCCCGGGGGACACCATTGTCGTGATGGCCCAGCATGTTCCGGGAATGGGGCTCTCAAAAGACGGGACGCGGTTTCTGACCGACCCCGAAGTCGAGATAATCAACGGCAGTGAAGGGTCATCCGGGGGAGTCCTCGGGGTTGCAGATTATCTCCATTATTTCCGGCACCGTTATGATTGTCTTGGGGGGCTCATCCGGAGCAGGTGCAGTGCCGTGCCCATCGAGGCATTGAAGAGGCCACGGTACCGGGATGAGAAATGCACGATTATCGGACTTGTTTCAGAGGTAAAAAGCACCACGAAGGGTCACCGCCGTGTTGACGTGGAAGATGCAACCGGGACTGTGGCAGTGCTCTTCAACAAAGACAGGCCCGGGTTTGCCGATGCTGAAACGCTGCTCCCGGATGAAGTCATCGGTGTGAAGGGGTCGCTTTCATCTGATGGAAAAATGCTGTTTGCCGACCAGCTTATGAGACCTGATATCCCCCACAGCCATGCACCTTACACGAGCGAGACTCCCGGCAAAGCGGTGTTGATTTCTGATATTCACGTGGGCAGTGACACATTTCTTGATGATGCCTGGGACAGGTTTTCACAATGGATCCGCGGGGCGGATGTCTCCTATCTCCTATGCGCAGGAGACCTCGTGGACGGGATCGGTATTTATCCGGGTCAGGAGGCAGAACTCACGATCAAGAATATTTACGAGCAGTATGACTTCCTAGGGGAACTGCTCCAGTCACTCCCGTCACGGCTGAAAATTATTCTGGCTCCAGGTAACCACGATGTGGTCAGGGGGGCCGAACCGCAACCCGCAATTCCGAGAAAGTTTACAGGGAAATTTCCGGATAATTGTGTTTTTGTCGAAAACCCTGCTCTTGTCAGCCTCCAGGGGGTCAGGGTGCTGATGTACCACGGGCGGTCAATAGACGACCAGATCGGCCTTACACCTGGTGCTTCGTACGAGAACCCGTCCCCGATGATGGAGTGGATGCTCAAACGCCGCCATCTCGCACCTACGTACGGGAGAAAGACCCCAATCGCTGCTGACCGGCAGGACCACCTGATGATCGACCCCATCCCCGAAGTACTCATGACAGGTCACGTTCACGTTATGGGGATCGTCCAGTACCACGGAACGCTTGCAATCAACGCAGGGACGTGGCAGTCCCAGACGGCATTCCAGAAGCAGATGAATATCAATCCCACTCCTGCACGTGCAGTCGTCCTTGACCTGCAGACACTGGCGCCAACAATTCATGACTTTAGTGGCGATGAAATGGTCATCCTCGGATAATGATTATCTTTCATGCTGGGATACCGGATAGTCCCCGTACCATGCCTGGCTGCTTTTTTAAATAATACATAGTTGACTGTTATTCCACAAATGTAGGGTGTATTCGCTAAACAACGAGAAGAAACCGTGATACAAATACCAGGATCTCCAGCAAATATTTAAATAATAAACGTGGATGCACTTTTAGCGCAACTTCAATGGAATTTGATTCTGTTGATACACTGTTGAGCTAGGAGGTGGAAAACAGGTATGGGCATTGCAAAGAAGGTTGTTGCTGCGAAAGCAGTTGCAGGACGAAGGGACGATAAGAAGGACGAAAAGAAGAAAGAAAAGAAGTAAAGAATATCACGAAATTTTTTTTAGTTTTCCAGTAAATTTTTTTAATAATAACTAACGAAATCCCCTTTCGTGAATATCTTGCAAGACCTGGTAGAGATTTTTCGAAAAAATGGCGAATATTCGCCGGGTAAAAAAATAAAAATTACCGCCTGTTCATCAGATGAACAGGGGTGCAAGGACCAGGGTAAGGGTTGCAAGGAGCTTGATTAGCACATGGAGCGATGGCCCTGCAGTATCCTTGAACGGGTCACCAACAGTGTCACCGACTACCGCAGCCTTGTGGGCCTCGCTTCCCTTTCCACCGAGCGCACCACTCTCGATATATTTCTTGGCATTGTCCCACGCACCACCGCTGTTGTTCAGCACCAGTGCCATGAGGACACCGGTAATGGTGGCGACCATCAGGAAGCCGGCCATTGCCTCGTATTTTAACACAAATCCGACAAACACGGGGAACGCAATTGCGATGAACCCCGGGAGGATCATGTTCTTGAGTGCACCTTTTGTGGTGATGTCAACGCAGCTTGCATAGTCTGGTTTGACAGTCCCTTCAAGGATACCTTTGTCCTTGAACTGGCGCCTGACATCCTGGATAATATACTGCGCAGTTTCTCCAACGGCCCTTATTGCCAGTGACGCAAAGAGGAACACGAGCATCGCACCAAGGAGTGCACCGACAAATACCGGTACAAGGGCCAGGTTTACGCTGACAAAGGCCTTGCCGGTAAGAACCGTAACCTCACCCATGTAGGCACTGAAGAGCAGGAACGCTGCAAGTGCCGCAGAACCTACGGCATACCCCTTGGTAAGTGCTTTCGTGGTGTTTCCGGCCGCATCGAGACGTGAGATCCTCTTCTGTGTCTCTTCGGACTCCCCGCTCATCTCAACAATACCACCGGCATTGTCAACGATAGGTCCGAAGGTGTCCATCGCGAGGATGTAGGCACAGGTGGAAAGCATACCGACTGTTGCAACCGCGGTACCATAGAGACCGCCATTGGTCACTCCGGAGAATTCACCGAGCTTGAATGACACAATCAGGGCAACACCGATTGCAACCGCTGATACAGCGGTTGTTTCGAGACCGACAGCAAACCCTGAAATGATGTTCGTCCCTGGACCTGTCTTTGAGGCCTCGGCAATTGACTTGACCGGGCGGTACTTATGATCAGTATAGTAAAGCGTCAGATATACGAACACGATGGAGAGAGCTATTCCGACAAGTCCCGCATAGAAGAACCAGATATTATTGAACAGCCAGATCGTTGCAATGTAGAGGAAGACCGCAGAAAGGATTGCCGTAACAAAAAACCCGCGGTATAATGCTTTCATCGGGTCTTCGTTATCAGCGAGCTTCTCTGTGACAAAGAATATTCCCACAATCGTGGCAATCAGGCCGAAAGCCCCCATCACCAGCGGGAAAAGGATTCCATTCAGTCCGAATACCGGGAAGAGTGCTACCCCGAGGATCATGGCCCCGATATTCTCTGCTGCCGTCGATTCAAACAGGTCTGCTCCACGACCGGCGCAGTCCCCGACGTTATCTCCCACAAGGTCGGCAATTACAGCCGGGTTTCTCGGGTCATCTTCGGGGATCCCTGCCTCTATCTTCCCAACAAGGTCAGCTCCCACATCGGCAGCCTTCGTGTATATCCCACCGCCAAGCTGGGCGAAGAGTGCAATGAATGACGCACCGAAAGCGAACCCGACGATAAGGAACGGGGTCGTTATGGGGTCTGCACCAAAGGCGTAGAATATTAACGAGACACCAAGAAGCGAGAGGGATACGATGGTGA
The DNA here is from genome assembly GCA_903828975.1 of uncultured Methanomicrobiales archaeon. Classification (GTDB taxonomy): domain Archaea; phylum Halobacteriota; class Methanomicrobia; order Methanomicrobiales; family Methanospirillaceae; genus CAIKOD01. The sequence continues at coordinate 61,409 of CAIKOD010000150.1, forward strand.
GACCTGATACGGCCCCACCCCTGAGCGCGAGGACAACTGATTTTCCCGCATTCTTGGTTGCTGCTGCCGCCGAACGAAGGTTTGCACGGACAGATATCCACATGCCGATAATGCCGGAGAGAGAGGAGAGAAATGCTCCCAGCAGGAATGCCACGGCGGTGTGCCAGGCAATTGTGAAGTTACCTGAGATCATATATGCAGCAAACAGTAAAATCGCCACAACGATCGCGAGGACCGCAATGGTCGAATACTGCCGCTTCAGGAAGGCTTCCGCCCCTTCACGTATGGCAGCCGCTACTTCGGCCATCTTCACGCTTCCAGTCTCTGCCATGAGCACCTGCCGGGCGAAAAGCCCTGCAATGGCAAGTGCAACCAGGCATACCACCGAAATAAACACCAGTAAATTCAATTGGTACAACTATCGTCACCTCTCATAATTCGCATAATGAGATTCTGGAAATATTTCTTTTAAAATGGTAAAAAATATTGCCTGCACCATTTATGCTGATATAAGAAGTCATTGTACCCGGGAGTCCCGTATACAATTCCGTGAAACGTGATACTGGTGATTTTACCGGATGATTGTCCCCGGATTTACAAAAAATGCATTGGTACTGTTGTTAAAGTCTGTTATCACTGAAAATAAAATAAAAAATTCATCTGCCGGGTACGATGTTTTTTTTTGCAATTACCCGGTACAATAATATTAAGATTGCTTATTTGTCTATCAACAGTAGAATGAATAGTTATGTTTATCCCGTTACCTAACAAAATCAGTGATCATGCCAGGGGAAACCAGACAGGGGCGGCAAAAGGATCCCATCGGTGATTTTGTCAGCGAGTGCCGGGCCACAAGCACGTTACACGCGTACCGGTCCAGCGTATATTCGTTCCTTGATTTCATTTACGAAAAGAAACACCGCAAAACGAGATATGCAACTGAAGAGGATCATGCCCTGTATTCAGAACTTGCAACACGATACCTGGCAGAAGACCGGGATTATACCAATGATTTCAAGCGATATATCATAAGTCTGAAGGATGAACCACCATTAACCGTAAAACTTCGATATAACGCAATTAACGAGTTTTTTAAATTTCATGATATTGACCTTTCACAAAAACAGCGCGACATGGTAAAGGCGAAACTTCCCCTGGGTAACGCCCGAACTGTTGAACGCGAGATCGAGCACGAAACGGTCAAGTCGTTGATCGCACACATGGACGCTCGCGGCCGGGCATTGTGTCTCGTCCTGGCGAGTAGCGGGGCACGAATAGGTGAAATCCTTCAGTTACAGGTATCCGATATTGACCTTAAATCAGATCCCGCCGAGATAACGATTCGTGGGGAATACACCAAAACGAAGATGCAGCGGTTTACATTCATCAGCAAAGAGGCGGCATTGGCCGTAAACGAATGGTTTAAGGTCCGTGAAAAATATCTGGTGTCAGCTGAGAACAGGAACAGGGGTCTTGTTCGCGCCGGAAAAGGCAAGGCCAAAAGTATTGATGATAATCATTTGTTCCCGTTCTCGACGCATGTAGTTAGCCAAATGTGGGAGACTGCATTAAAAAACTCAGACCTTTTCTCCCTGGACTCTTCAACGGGGAGAAAACAAATTCATGTGCATATGTTAAGAAAATTCTTCAGGTCGCAATTAGGCATGTCGTGCCCGGTCGATATTGTCGAGGCGTTGATGGGACACGCGGGGTATCTCACCGACGCATACCGGCGCATCAGCAAAGCACAAATGAAAGAGGCATATCTGAAGAATGAGTTTCGAGTTACCATCCAGGCACCACGGGACCTGCAGGAAATATCGAACAGCTTCGAGAACAAAATGGCGGCTCACAGTGATCTGATTGTGCACCTGTCCAATGAAAACCTTCAACTCAAAAACCAGATCGGAATTATCTGTCAACACCGGTGCAAAAATCCCCAGAACCACCGGAATAAAATTCCCCAGCTATGTATTAGCGAAGAGATAAAAATACCCAGTGGTCACTGAAGTGACCTTGGAATAAGACCTTGGCTTCTTCGCTCTTTAAGGCGATA
>CAIKOD010000151.1 GCA_903828975.1 uncultured Methanomicrobiales archaeon
ATAGGGGCATTCCCTAATGATCCTGCCCTTTTGAGATTGGCTGGATCTATCCTCATGGATATTAACGAGGAATGGATCACGGGTCGAAGATATTTATCTGATGTCGGTGAGATATCCTCTGCGGATACAGGATCTGAAATTACAGCTTATTGAGTAAGGTACCGTGGTCCAACCCAGGTAAAGGTTTTTAAAAATGGTCCGACCAGGTAAACCTGGTCAATTCTAAAGGTATCCCTCATAGTCGCTCACCAAATCTTTTTATTACAATTGAAAACAGGTAGATCGCAATTAAATGGTCTTGAATCTGACGATACCCCATGACTGGGGAGACTGAGGCAATCAGGACGGTAGCGGGCTTGATGGTCCTCTCGGCAAGGACAGCCCCGAAAGCACGGGGCGTTGATGAAATTAAAATTAAAATAGTCTCGGATATGGAGTTGAAGCAGCTCCCAGACGAGATGATTGCTATTGGTGAAAGCAATACCATTCCGTTTTTATACGGGATGGGAAATGCATGGCTGTAAGCGATGCCTGTGTCCTTATCGGTATCAGGGGAGCGGTGGCTGCAGGTGTCAACTGCCAGGGATGCGGTTTTCCAACCTGTACTGACTTACAGGATGCATTCGCCCAAAAAGATCCTGCCAATGTTCCGTTTGCCGGGCCTAACTGCATTATAAGGATTGCAGATCTTGGTATCGCGGTCGGATCTGCCGTAAAGACTGCCCAGGTGCATAATGTGGATAACAGGATCATGTGTTCTGCCGGAGTTGCTGCACGTGCCCTTGGGTGGCTCAATGAACGCACATTGGTATATGGTATACCACTCAAAGGATCAGGAAAGAACATATTCTTTGACAGATAACTGCAAACAAAGGTGATTTCCAGGATGGCAATAATGAAGATACGCGGCGGGGACCTTGACCTCGTCGAATATGAATTTACATCGTTTTCTCCAGGCGAGAATATCAGGACTCTGGGATATGAAGGGGCCTATTCACTTGTACCGGCCAAGGACGTTATAACTGTTAATGCACCGGCGAGGATTCACCTCACGGTGCTGGACATGAACAGGTTCTCACCTGATCGCCCGGGGGGTGGCGGGATCGGTTTTGCAATCCAGGTATATTGTTCTGTTTCAGTTGAGTGCACCCGGGAAGGTCTTGAGATAGATTACTCCCGTGCAGCATTGATCCGGCATTTTGTCAGTGTGTTCCGGATGACCACTGGATATACGGGAGGATTCCGCATCAGGGCACGGGACCACGAGCATAAGCATGTGGGACTCGGGTCTACCAGTACGGTAATGATTGCACTTGCAAAAGCACTCAATGTATCTGTCGGGTCCCCGCTGACCGATGACCAGCTCCGGAAACTCGTAGGTTACAACTATGTTGAAGAAACCGCAGACGGACGAATCGCATCCGGATTTGAGACAGGGGTCGGTCCCGCAGTGAGTGTCCACGGGGGCATGGCAGTAATGGGCGACGAACTTTCTTTGATCTATCACCACCCGTTTGCCGATGGGAGCCACGTGTATATTGTTATTCCCCCGACAGATATCTCATCGGCAGGAGACCAGGAGTTTGACCTCCTGATGAATAAAGCAAGAATGCTCGACTACCGTGACCGCGAACTGAAGGCCTACATGATCATGATGGATATGGTCCCTGCAATCGAATCCGGGGACCTTAAAAAAGTTGGCGATGTGATATGGGAGATAGATTTCAGGGGTTCGAAACGGGCAGAAGTGGAACATCATAGTTTTGCCATCTACCATATCATGAGCCAGCTACGCGATGCCGGGCTTGAGTTTGTGGGTATGAGTTCGGTTGGTCCGGCAATTGCCATCATCACAAACCGGAGTGATGAATTTGTTGAATCAGTACTCAACCCCCTGGGGCTGAAGATTGCGATCAGGACGAATGTCGATAACCAAGGGCTCAGTGTCGTTCATTTGCCTAAATAACAACCCAGGACAACTAAGAATTGTATTAACATCATTCTATTTTCCTGGAATTTCAGCTCGGTTAACCCTGCATTTTTTTTAAAATATTACACCAATTATGGTGTGTATTTTTACCATATATTTTCTTAATTAATTATGGTGATAATAAACTTTGGAGATTTTCTCTCTCCCCTATGAATTCCCGGTTGCAGTGTTTGCATAACATTTTGAGACTGCATCAGCTGCTGTTATCAATATCACGGTTCCGACCCTGAACCAGTTTCGTTTTTCGGGTGAAATCCGGTCCTTCACGTCAACGTTACTGTGGATGAAGGGAGGTGGTGAGGTGGTTCGGGACGTGGACGGTTATGGGCCGGGGTTTTTCCGGCCCCTTTCTCCTGCATGTACCTCCAACCAATAGTTACAAAATAACCAATAGTTATTATATAACCATAAGTTACAATAGTAATAGGAAACTGCCTCCAGGCAGATTCATACACACCAGACGGAGTACATGAAATGAAAACGGAATCAGTAACACTGGTATATTTTTCACCTACGGGAACAACGAAAACGTTGGTCCGTGAAATCGCACGTGGAATTAATCCCGTCACCATGGAAGAGCTGGATATTACCCGGCCGGGTGCGAGAATACAACAACTCCGGACATCGGAAAAAGAATTACTCATTGTCGGAGTGCCGGTGTATATGGGACGAGTGCCGGACCTGGTAACCGAATGGCTGCATGCGATACAGGCACATAATACGCCCACGGTCTGCGCTGTTGTGTATGGCAATCGTGCGTATGAAGACGCCCTGCTCGAACTGCATGATATTCTGACCCGGCGAGGATGCAAGCCGGTTGCCGGTGCAGCATTTATCGGGGAACATTCCTTTTCCACTGCCGAAACACCGACCGCCGCAGGTCGTCCTGATGCAGGTGACCTGGAACATGCAGAATTGTTCGGGCAGAAAATTAAGGAAAAACTCCAGTCTGTAACATCCGCCGACCGGATTTCTGAAGTGAAAATCTCCGGCTGCCATCCGTACCGGCAGGAGCCGTGCCATCCGTACCGGAAAGGCACGGTGTTCTGGAATGTCGATTTTATAGCGGTCAGCGATGCATGTACCAGGTGCGGACTCTGTGCAGAGGGATGCCCGGTCGGTGCAATCGATCCGGACAACGGCAGGACAATTGACAAGGAAAAATGCATCACGTGCTGTGCCTGCATCAGGCATTGTCCACAACACGCGAGAACGATAAAACCCAGCATGGTCAGGGACGCTTCGATTCGCCTGAATACGTTGTATAAAGTGCGAAAGGAGCCGGAATTCTTTATCTAATGAACAAATTCATGGTGTTGTAACATGAGAAGCTCCGACAGAAGACAACGGGAAAAGGAACAGCGGAAGACCGGGATCATTGATGCAGCCGAGCGCCTCTTTTTTTTCCGGAGATACGAAGATGTTTCCATGGACGATATCGCCCATTCGGTTGAACTGAACAAGGCTACCATCTACCTTTATTTTGAAAACAAGGAGACTCTGTTCGCTACGATTGTTCTCCGCGGTATTCAGATCCTCGGGGAAAAATATCAGGAATGCATGGAAAAACAGGTTCCCGGCATTGTCAAGGTAGCCCTGATGGGCCAGGCCTATTACCAGTTTTCCGAGGAATTCCCGGGTTACCTCCGGCTGATCCACTTTTACGGGTCCGAACGTTTTTCCCGGGAAAATCCCTATACCGCAGAGATTGGAAAGGGATATGGTGACTGCCGCAGGATCCTGCAGGATGCGATCCAGGAGGGCATCGGTGACAAGACAATCCAGGCCGATCTCGATCCATTCCTGACCTCGATGTACCTGATGATTTCCTTCATGGGGACCCTTTCCCTGGAAAACAGGTGGAGACTTGTGGTTGAGGCAGAGGGGTTCAGCTACGGGCAGTTCACCAGTGAATTCTTCCGGTTCATGATGCCCGCAATTTCTTCCGGTGATAAATCCCGAACACTGGATGCCGGGGATTTCGCAGCATCTGGATTCTTTTTGACAGAACCTCTGGCGCCTGATAAGAGAAAGAGGAAAAAACAGTAAATTTGAGTTTTCGGGGTGCTCTGGACCACGTTACGCTTCTTTTTTCCTGATCTCCCCAGCCTCACCTGAAATACGGGAATATTTCAATACGCAGGGCAGGGCCGACATATGAATGGCAGATCCGCTGAACCTTCCCGACCAAAGCTAATAATACCCTCCCTCCTTTTATTCGCGCTCTGAAAAAAACAGACCCAACTCTTACTCCCTATTAAAACCAACCTACCTCATGGATATCCGGGTGATTAACCTAAAACAAAAGGCAAACCTGATTCACGAGCTCCATTCGTACAACCTCATCGCAGAGCTCAACAACTACCAGCTCAAACTGGTCAAGGCAAAGCGCGAGTTCATCTGGCATCACCATGAGGACACTGACGAATTGTTCATGGTAGTCGACGGGAAAATGCAGATCGAATTGCGGGACAGGACGCTGGACCTGAATGAAGGTGAAGTGGTCGTGATTCCCAAAGGCGTGGACCACAAGCCCGTCTGTAGGGAAGAATGTACGGTGCTCCTGATGGAGCCGAAAGGGACTATTAACACCGGTAATGCCGGCGGGGCATTGACTGATATGACTGCAGAATGGATTTGAGGGATGGTGCTTTTCGATCCCCCACTCCTTTAATTCCCATGCCCGGGGGATATCATGCATACCCCCCCGGCAACAACACCTCGTTCTCTCCCACGGCCCGTCGGAACCACTCCACCCGGCCCCGTAATGGAGGGGGATCTGCCGAATAACCCTCTTCACATTCACCGGCTCCACTCCGCGAATGCATCATGAAAAGGTCCTCCTCCTGCTCATCATTATCGCAAATATCGTGTTATTTTCATATTCCATCTGCCACCACCCCGACCGATGCCCTTGAGATCGCGATTCTTTCCAGGAGGGACGATCGTATAAAACCTACATACTAGCGTTTTGTACGGGATTGGTAGGGGTGTGGAAGGAAGGGGGCGGTGATACCTGCCGGAGAAATGCAGAAATCTGCAGATTATTTTGGAATGAGTGGATCAAAACGACCTGGATTATTATTTTAAAAAAAAGGAGATATGTAGGCAGGAGGGGGTTTACCCCCTCCATGCCCCACCCCCAATATGATATTTATTTGCAGGGTTCAATTGGGACATTCAAGAAAATTTCAGAGATTTGGAGATCCTTCCTTATCCTGACGGGGGTCACCAAAGCTGCAGGGCGGAGCCCCGGGAGCGCGACGAAATTTTCGAAATTCCCAATCTCCGAGATCGATTTGAGTGGATTTCTACTGAGCCGGTATTACAGGAGTCTACCCGGAAATACTACCCCGAAACATCCCATTTTATATCATCCTGTCATTCCTGGCTCCCATCCCTTACGGCTTTGATCAACCCGGCCGCAAATACGATGATAGATATCAGGGTCAGGATGACGAACAGGACAATGAACAGGGAGAGGTTGTCACGGATAAACGGTATTGAACCTAAATAATAGCCGGCCATTGTTATAATGACAGACCAGACGACAGCACCCGCCACGTTGAAAAACATGAACCGCCGGTAGTCCATGGACACCACTCCCGCAAGAAACGGTGCAAATGTCCTGAGTAACGGAATAAAACGTGCAAGGAAAATTGTTTTTCCCCCATATCGTTCGAAAAATCCATATGTACGGCTGATATATTTTTTCCGGACTATCGATGGGAAGCGTTGTTGTAAAACTCTGAGGCCGATATGGTTTCCGATCCAGTAATTCAGGATGTCCCCGGCAATACCGGCAATGAGAAAGGTAAGGACCAGCCACAGGATATCAAGACTCCCCTGCGATGCCACCATCCCTGCAACAAATAATAATGAGTCCCCGGGTAGGAACGGTGTAATTATCACACCTGTCTCAAAAAGGATCAGGATAAAAAATATGCAGTAGACCCAGAGACCATACGTTTCAGTCATAAGGGGAAGGGTCTTGTCAATAGGTATGAAAAAATCAGGGAGACCCGGAAACATAGAAGTACTGTCATAGTTACCCGCGATCGTATTTGAATAAACGGACACGAGGTTATAATAAAGAGCAGGTGACCCGAAGTTTCCAGTGCGTGGTGCCCCTTCTTTATCACCATAGAATGGGTATATAACTAAGGATAAAGCAGGAGTATTTCCCGATGCATGAATACAGCATTGCATATGATATCTATGCAACAGCACGGAAAGCGGCGCTAGAGCACCAGGCGATCCAGGTGAAGCGGATATTTATCGATATCGGCGAGATGGCAATGGTTAATCCAGACCAGGTGGAGTTCCTGTTCCATGCAATTGCAGAAGATGACCCGTTTTTTAAGGGGGTAACACTTGAGACCAATACGATTACCCCGGTGGTGAAGTGTTCCTGTGGATATGAAGGGACAACCCTTTATGTCTGCCCGGTATGCGGGGCATTACCAGAACTAGTCAGGGGAAAAGAGGTACTCGTCTCTAATATTGAAGTGGAGGTTGCCTGAATATGAAAGTCAATATGATGCACGGGGCCGGGGGCGAAGTGATGGGTGAACTCCTTCGCGTCCTCACGAAAATTCAGCATAACAATGCCGGCGGGATCGGACTTGAATCCCTGGATGATGGTGCGGTTTTTCCTATCGGGGGAAAGAATATTGTGTTCACTACCGATTCGCATATTGTAAGACCGATCTTTTTCCCTGGGGGAGATATTGGCCGCATAGCGATTGCCGGAACGGTGAATGACCTCGCGATGATGGGGGGATGTCCTATAGCTCTCTCCTGTGGAATGGTGATTGAGGAGGGGTTCGAGATCAGCGACCTCGAACGGATCGTTGCTTCAATGGACGAGACACTCGGAGAAGCAGGTGCGAATCTGGTAACCGGCGACACAAAGGTAATGGAACGAGGTGCGCTCGATGGAATCATGATCAACACCTCGGGGATCGGTGTTGCAGAAGAAATTGTTCGTGATAGCGGCCTTGTTCCTGGTGACCGGATCATTGTGAGCGGGACTCTTGGAGATCACGGAATAGCAATCCTTGCTCACAGGGAGGGATTTGACCTTGGGGAACAGATCCGTTCCGATGTTGCCCCGGTATGGGGACTTGTAAAGGAAGCCCTTGGTGCCGGGCGTATTCACGCGATGAAAGACCCGACGCGGGGGGGATTTGCCAGCGCTATCAATGAAATGGCGAGAAAGTCCGGTACAGCTGTGAGGATATACGAAGAGGCACTCCCATTGCGGAAAAGCGTCCGCAGTGCTGCCGGTATGCTCGGTATCGACCCTCTTGAGGTTGCTAACGAAGGAAAAGTTGTCATGGGGGTGCCCGAGGCAGATGCCGATGCCATCCTGGCTGCGATAAAATCCCATAAATATGGGAAGGATGCCGCAATTGTGGGGATAGTCACGAAGGGATCGGGTGTAATTATGGAGACGCCAATTGGAGGAGAGCGGTTCATTGAACCACCAATAGGCGACCCGGTACCTCGTGTCTGCTGAAAATTCACCTGTTTTTTATTCATTCCCTTCATTTTATCAACGGGAAAGTTTTACCTGGCCATTCCTCGAAAGATCAGGGATAGTCAATATAGTCAAAAAGAAGTGCCAGCGCCTCTGATTCCCGGGGGCCCCCGCACTTTTTTATAATTCCCGCATGGTACTCGATTAAATCAAGCAATCCCTTGTCACGGGTCACCTTGTATCGTGTACCATGAACGGTGGCATCTATTATGCTGTTAAAACCCCGGTTTACAGGGTGCAAAGCGAGGTTTCCGATCTCTTCCCTGACAGGCAACAGTGATATGAGCAGGCTCTGCCTGGTACTACGTTCGACCTTTGCCTTGTATGCAGCCCATGCTTCGCAGGAAGAGAGCCTTTCAACGGTGAATTCTCCGGCTTTTTCGTCAATAAATACCTCTGCAGGCAAGTCATCAAAGGCTGTGGTAACATACAGTACAGGATCAAAAATGAAGTTCGCAACAACCCAGCCCCCGGAAACAACCCGTTCGGCGGTGTGGGAACCATGGTACAGGACCATGCGGATCTTCCCGTTCCTCTTGATAATACCCATAGGTGCAGCATTCTGGTGTGTTGTCGCTATTATTTCGTTAATCCCTTCGTTTAAAAGTCCCATTGCCACCCTTCCCCCAGTGCAATATAGAGGGACCCGATAATGATATCGGCAGTTGAACCGGGGTTTATCCCGGCATCAATGCAATTCCTGTCAAAAGTGGCGAGGTCGAGGGTGCCTTTCCGCACGTCATGGGCATTTTCCATCGTTGTTTCTGCTATTTCACGCCCATGCTTCTTGACAATAAACGTGTCAGGCTCATCCGAAAGGAGGTCTAAAAATGACATTACAATTGAATTTCTTCCGCGCCCGTTCGCCTTAAGAAGGTCAGCCCCCATCCTCACCTTTTTAAATCCATTTCTCCATTCCCTTGCGATCATGTCATTTTCCGATGAATGGCCCATAATATCGTACAGGGTCAGCTGCTGCTGCCTGATGGTATCAAGGGCGGAGGGGTCATTCACGTCGAGACTATCAGAAGACAGGACTCTCACCTGGGTCATCCCAAACGCCTTGTAAAATTCTACTGCATCATTTACAGTGGTAGCACGGGTAACCCTTATTGCACCGGGGATATCTCCACCAATAATGAGAGGTATAAGGAGCATAAACGCTCCAAAATGGGTATTACCCCCGGAATGGACATTGGTGCGCACGACTGCATCATAAATAAGTTCGCCCACAGAGGCACCTGGTTCCGATGCCCTTTCAAATGAAGGTTTTGAGAGAATAATCGAGGCAAGGAAATGTTCGAGGCAGGTGCTAGGGTAATCATGGCAGCGGTCAACATTCCCTGGTTTGGGATATGCGGTGACCTCGAGCATCATTGCCATCTGTGCCTGCTCAGCAGGCGTCATCCCCCTTCCTGTCATAGTAGATATGGTGAATTATCTTTTCAGAAAGCTGACGTTTCAACCGCATATATTCCTTGCTGGAAATCCCGGCCTGCTGAAGTGTGACATTACGGAACATGCAGGGTGATGAGTTCTTGCAGCACCATGCAAGACTGCCAAAACAGGTATTTTTTCCTGCTTCAAGCGGAGTACCCCGAACGGACTCCTCTTTCAGCCGGATATATTCATCCCGCTTTATATCGAGACTATCAAGAGTGGGAATTAACGGGCAGCTTTTCACGGGCATGCAGCAGAAGGTGAGCGCCCGGACATCTCCGCCACGGCAGAGCTGTTTTGGCGCATTGTACCACCCCTGCTCATCGGTATACCTTGTAATAGCCGCATCGAGCCCGGACAATGTCCGTTCGTCAGATTTTCTCGCGAGCGAGACGAGGTCAGCACCATGGGCAAACATGTCCTTCACGCGGTCAAACGTATTCAGCGAGTTATTTGCAATTAAAAGGACAGGACAGCTGTTCCTGATTTGCTTAAGTTTAAGGTACCCAAAATCCATCAGGTCAACATGGAGAATGTCAGCCCCGGCTTTCCACAGGGCCTTCGCCAATGCGCGGTCATCAGCGGCCACACCTGCCCTGATTTTAACAGAAACTGTTACACCAGACTTTTTAAGAGTCTTTACTATATCAGTAAGCTTGACAGGATTTTTAAGGTAATATTCACCTGACCCGGCCTCTATCATTGGTAGCTGGCGGCAATGGGCATCAATTTCATAGACCACGCCGTCACCAAGCTCTTCAGCTACCGAGGCAAATGCTGCGGGAGAAGATCCCCTCATGTTGATCCCAAGTACAACATCACTTCCGGCCATGCAAGAGACCTGGTTGCGGAGTCCGGCAATCATATCCTCGTGAATGAACTCCTGCCTACCTCCCGCAGCCATCAGCACACTTGCCTTCATTGCCGGGTCATCGATGGAGTACCCTCCGATAAATGCCAGACCGATGTGCTTCTCACGGGCACGCACGTAATCCGCATCGACATATCCTGCCATAGAGGCGATCGCGATAGGGGTCCGCACCACCTGGTTATTTATCAGAAGTCCGAATCTCTCAAAGTGCTCCATCATGGATTCATATAAATTGAAAGTCACAGGCAAAATTACTTTTGGCGTGACGTCTGCCGGAGTTGTTTTACAACGAATAAAACTATCGTCTTTAAAAAAAACTTCATACTGAAAATTATGAGTATTTTTTAAATTTTCCCCCAAATTAGAGACTTAAACTTTAACCAGGTCTTTTTCGCCGTACCACCTGGATGAGAACTAAATCATCCGGGCTCAGCCCACGTTCACATCCTCCTGCTTTGACGGTTTGGTTGCCGGTTTTATGCTCATCCCTTCGAAGCAGATTGCTTTTTTATCCTTGTCAGGATTGTTATATTTCCATATTTTTGCAAAATATGGGAGTATTGTAGCTAATATTGGAAGTAAGGATAATTTGGTAACAATTTTAAGATTCGCCACACTAGTATTTACTATATGGAAAGGAAGGGAATGTTACTCGTAGGACATGGAAGCAAACTCCCCTACAATCAAGATCTCGTTGAATCAACAGGTAAAATTGTCCAGGAAAGGCACCCCGAGTACGTCGTGAAATGCGCCTTCATGAATATGAACTCCCCAAGCATCGAAGAGAGCCTCAATGAGTTCAAAAAGGAAAATATTGATGCACTTGTCGTTGTCCCACTCTTCCTTGCCAAAGGTGTGCATATCGTCAAAGACATTCCCGGATTAATCGGTCTCCCGGAGGGGGCATATAAAGGGACATTCGCAATGAATGGCAGGGAAATTCCACTTGTATATGCGGAGCCTATTGGATCAGACCCGCTCCTTGCGGACCTGATGGCTAAAAATGCCAAAAACGCATTAGCTCTGATCTGAATAAAAAATGGACCTCCTTGTCCTCGATACCATCCATGGTGGTAAAGAAATAGGCAATGCCCTGATAGCAGCCGGGCATCACGTGGACATGGTAGATGTATACCGAGGGGTAAATGCACATTATAGTTCTACCCATGAAGGGAATTCCTACGACAGGATGATAGTCCCTGTGCATCTCAACTCCGATCATCCAATCCTTCAACAATTCCGGAATACCCCCCGGATCACTCATCATGAAGCAATAAAATGGATTCTCGGAGACGAGTTACCCACACTCATGATTGAGGTGACAGGGGCCCAGGGAAAAACAACAACAGCCCATGCAATAGCCCATATATTGCCAGGATGCGGTATCCTCCATACTTCAGGGGGGACATACAGTTACCCGGAACATGAAAAACTTTTCAGATGCAGTATAACACCAGGTTCCCTGATCTCCGTGGTAAATGCCGCAAGAAAACAGGGGGGCTGGCTTGTTGCGGAAGAGTCCCTTGGAGTTACCGGGGCCGGGAACCTTGCAATAATTACTTCAGACCTTGATTACCGGTGTGCCGCAGGGAAGAAATCTGCACTTGCCATAAAAATGGATTCATCAGCAAATGCACGCCGTCTCCTTGTTGCCCCTGGAGTTTGTTCATCACGCGCAGATACGGTTCATGCGGATAAGGTCGTCTGGATTGCAGGGAACCGGTGTAATTATAATTATAACGGGGTTAGTGGATCGTTTGAAAACACGCTCCTCGAACTTGCCGGTTACAAAACACCGCTGATGATTGCAGCAGCAGCAGGCTGTATGCTCGGTTTCGATCCCGTCTCACTACGGAATTTTACTGCATTGCCAGGTAGAATGGCGGTTACAGCTGAGAACGGCCATTATGTTATTGACAATGCAAACAGTGGGACAACAAGGGATACAACCGTAGATGCCGCCCGTTATGCACGATCGGTATCAGGTGAAGATAACCTGGTACTTGTCATCGGGCAGGAGGCCCATGCAGTATGTGAAGGTTTCCAACCTGATGAGATTGTCCGCACCATAGAAACAGTAAGGCCGTGCCGGGTTATTATTGTGGGAAAACAGTACAGGAACGAGTATATGGCAGCTTCTCTAACCAGATATCTGGAAACAAACAACATTACCTACATAGGCAGTTTCAGCGAAGGGAAGTCCGCCGCACTCGCAACTCCGGAAGGGCCGTGCGTGGTACTAGCAGTTAAATCATGGAGATAACCGGATGAAATACATGCAGCCAAGGCCGAGTTCAATTGTTGCCGCACTCTATACTGCAAGGGACCTTGAGGTGGATGTCGCCATCCTGCACGGCCCTTCGGGTTGTTCCTTCAAGCACGCCCGCCTGCTCGAAGAGGACGGGTTACGGGTGCTGACCACATCCCTTGCGGATAATGAATTTATTTTTGGCGGACATGACCCGCTGGTCACCGCGCTGCAGTATGCAGAACGGGAATTTTCACCGAAAAAAATGGCCGTGATTGGGACCTGCGTATCCATGATTATAGGTGAAGACCTCCTGTCCGCAGTGGATGATTCTGGGATCACCACCCCGACAATTGCCGTGGACATCCACGCCGGGTACCCGGAGAATATTGACGGGGTTATTGCAACACTTGTCCCGGCAGCAGAGGCAGGCTGGATCAGTACAGAAGAACTGGACCGCCAGAAATACGTACTTGCGAAGGCCAACGAGGTAGAACGCCTCCGGGGAGCAGCAAGCCAGTCATATATCGAGCCTTCGCGCGGAGACCTGAAACACAAGGTCGCCGTTGATCTCCTGGAACGGATAAAAAAAGGTGAACGTGGCGTGGCAGTAATGAACGCGAAGAAAGAGACCGCGTACATGTTCGCCGATGAACTGATAGCCCTCCACGAGGTCTGTCCGGACGCGGATATCGAATATATCGCCAATCTCGAGGAGCGCGGCCTTCCTAAGGTACGGCGCGATGCTGAAAGGATCAGGAAATCATTTTCTGATGCATCAGTTCCGGTTGAAATAATCGGGGCGCTGGATGAATACGGAGCAAACGGTGAGGACCTCGGGAAAAGGATCCGGGAGATTGGCCCTGACTATGCTCTCCTCGCAGGTGTCCCCCATGCAATTCCACCCGGATTTACGGACGGTATCTGCTGTTATTCCATTACAAACGGCCCACGACAGGTCGCACCCTTAAAAAAGATTGGTCACCGGTTTGTCGTTGTTGAGATTGACCTTCACCCGAAAACCCTCGGGGTACGGCACGTGGTAGAGAGCGAGTTCGGGGCAGTCCTCCGGAGCCTCGCATGAAAGCAGTCCTGATATCCGGGGACAGGTCAGGTTGCGGAAAGACCAGCATAACTCTTGCCCTTTCGTCTCTTCTCTCCCGCCGGATGAAGGTACAGACCTTCAAGGCAGGGATGGACTATATCGATCCTTCATACCTCTCGGGCGTCACGGGACGTCCATGCCGGAACCTTGACAGTTTTGTCATGTCCCCGTCAGAAATTTCACAGGTATTCACTCATGGCTGCCAGGGTGCTGATTTTGCCCTGGTTGAGGGAGTACGGGGCTTGTTCGAAGGTGCTGATGCACTTACGGATATTGGAAGTACTGAAGCGATCGCACGTGCTCTTGACCTGCCTGTTGTGCTGGTGATCAGTGCCCGAAGTATTACCAGGAGCGCTGCAGCCGTTGTGAAGGGTTTCCAGGTATTTTCACCGGATATAAGGATAAAAGGGGTGATTCTCAATAATGTCATGGGAGCAAAGCATACGGATAAAGCAACCACTGCTATTGAGCATTATTGCAGGGTCCCGGTGATTGGCGCAATCCCACGTATGGAAGAGATGGAACTTACCATGCGGCACCTCGGCCTTGTGCCATTCATAGAACGGCAGGGGAACAGCGAATTTGAAAAGAGGATAGATAGGGTAACAGGGCTGATTGGAGAGCATGTATCGATTGATGCGCTCACCAGCATTGCATCTGATATCCCTGATGTGCCGAAAGGTGTGCCGCTCTTTCCAAAAGAACACGAAACAGATACCAGGATCGCTGTTGCCCGTGACGAGGCATTTAATTTTTATTATTCTGACCTGTTTGATGTCCTGCCTGCACTCGGGGTCAACGTGATACCATTCAGCCCTGTCAGGGATCGGTTACCCGATGCAGAGGGCTATATTATCGGTGGGGGTTACCCGGAACTATTCCTTCCCGGACTTGAATCAAATACCCAAATGCTGGATTCGATCCGTGAACAATCCGGCAATGGTGTGCCAATCTACGCGGAATGCGGCGGGCTGATGTACCTGACCGAACGGATCCGCCTGATGGAAGGATGGCAGGGCCATTCAGAAGAGCGGGTGTATGAAATGGCAGGCGTATTTAAGGGTGAAACTCATATGCCCGCGCGTCGTGTAGTCAGTTACGTTGAGGGGGAGAGTAATACCAGTTGTCCGCTTGGGGTTGGGAAATTTAAGGGGCATGAGTTTCATTACTCCGATGTCTGCCTGGCGCCTGAAACCAGATACGCATATAGTCTCACCCGTGGGACAGGGATTGATGGAATATATGATGGCGCTGTGACAGGACAGACTCTGGGTAGTTACACACACCTCCACCCGGTGCCGGGTATCGCTATGTTCAGGCATTTCGTTGGAAGATGCCGGACCCGTACCTGATACGAATCAAAATTTCCTGATCATTTTCTTTCTGCTGAATTTTGTCAGAGGTCATAATTCGCAAATTCCCTCCCTCCCGTAGTTTGTACAGCCGTATCATTGTACATTCAATTGAGAGGTAAAAAATACTAGAGAATGTACAATCTTATGATATGCTGATCTATATCGATGGCCAGTTTTTGCCGCGGGAACAGGCAAAGATATCTGTATTTGACCACGGGCTCCTGTATGGGGACGGGGCTTTTGAAGGGATCCGTGCATACAACGGAAGAGTATTCCGGCTCATGGAGCATGTTGACCGGCTTTATGATTCGGCAAAGACAATCGACCTTACCATCCCGATATCGAAGGATGAGATGGCAAAGGTCATCATCGAGACATTAAGGAAAAATAACCTGAAAAACGGATATATACGCCCGATTGTAACTAGGGGGGTGGGCGATCTCGGCCTTGACCCGCGTAAATGTGAGAAAGCAACCATTATCTGTATCGCCATTGAATGGGGGGCCATGTATGGCGATCTCTATGAAAAAGGCCTGGTCGGGGTGTCAGTTTCTGTTCGCAGAAATGCTGCAGCTGCGCTCCCGCCAAACGTGAAGAGCCTCAATTACCTGAATAATATCCTCGCCAAAATTGAGGCTAATTATAAAGGGGGGGACGAGGCGATCATTTTTGATACCAATGGCTACCTCTCCGAAGGGTCAGGGGATAATATCTTTGCAGTGAAAAACGGGATAATTATCACCCCACCTACTCTCAATAACCTCCGGGGCATCACACGTGATGTTGTCCTTGAGATTGCCCAATCCATGGGGATCACCGTGAAAGAACAAAATATGGGATATTTCGATCTCTATACCGCGGATGAAGTGTTTGTTACCGGTACAGCTGCAGAGGTCGCACCTATTACAATAATCGACGGAAGGAGTATAGGGACAGGGAAGCCGGGACCGGTGACGAGACAATTTATCGCCGCATTCAAGACGATAACAGAGACTGAAGGGACACCAATCTACTGATTATTTATCAGATTTTCTCCCTTTCCCCCCTACCCGTTCCACAACCTATTTTTACGTGTAATAGAAAGTAGTTAAAGCAACTTATTGTAAAAGCGCTGCTATAGTGTAGTCCGGCCAATCATGTCGGCCTTTCACGCCGACGACTGGGGTTCGAATCCCCATAGCAGCATCACGACAACAAGTTCGATTCCCCATGGG
>CAIKOD010000152.1 GCA_903828975.1 uncultured Methanomicrobiales archaeon
CTGCGTTCCAAGCCAATACGCTCTTCTTTACTCAGGGAAACAACATATTTCTTCTTCATTTTATTTTTATAGTACGTACTTAGATAAAGTACTATTGGATAATATTTATATATAATATTAATTGACCGCAAACACTAGTAATATTATTAGTATTTTAATTTTTCCAGAAATATTTTACTTAAAACAAAGATTACTATCCGGCGAGCAGATCAATTGTCTCGGGTTTACTGGATGTTGCACTGTATTCGTGCCAGGAGCAGGACCCCAGACCCGATGCATAACCCCAACCCCCGTTATTCCCGTATTCCCAGCAACTCGTCGATAACTGACAGGGTTACGGCTTCAGAGAGGGAAACAAACCACGCCTGTTTATTTTCCATGATGACCAGCCCGACCGGATCCCTGGCGACCATACCGCCATGATCGGATAGCAGGGTCATATCACGAATTACCGGGACAATAGTCCGTTCCCCACAATCTACCGGGTCAGAAAACCGGATGGTTGTCTTCATGCGGTCACGTCTCCGGGTTTCTTCCTGATGGTTTTCATTACCCTCCGGGCTGAAGGGTGTTTTGCGATCTTCACAGCATTCACGAGTACCAGGAACGGGTAGGTGATACGGAACCGGGCTGATATATCTATCTCACAGACCTCACAATTGAATTCGGGCACCATGGTGAAATTGATCCGGTCCCCGGGCAGCAACGGTATCATGGCCCGGTAGAGCCCATACACCATCCCGGTCGCACCCGGGTCGCCAAGCCCGATCCGTGCAGCCCCCCTGATATAATCAAGCCGGGTATGTCTGACAAGGTCAAGGAACGCCTCGAGTACCGGCCCCTGGAGCCGGAGCAGGGATGAAATGATTCCTGGAACCTGTCCCGGACCGGGACCTGCTTCGGCGTGTTCTTTTTTTGGAGCCATTAAGGAGGACAGGGGTCGTGTAACCAGCCTGGCCCCGCCGACCACCACGGACACCTGTTGGTCTTTGCCCGAAACCAGCATTTCAAGCCCGAAAATAAACCATGAGCCCACGAGAATCCCCTTTGTTTCCGATTCACGGGTCTGGAATGAAAGCGAGAACCGAAAGGGGATGATAAGAATAAGGACCTCGGTGAGCACCAGACCAATAATAATGCCAGACACCAGCAATATCGCCGGGAAGGAGTCACTCATGGTGGAAAACCGGGAACTACTCTGGTTTCCCAGTCTCTTTCTTTTCTATCTGCTTGATCGCCTCGATTATCTGGGGGGCGACCTTGTCGCTCAGGGCATTGATGACCTGGACGAGCGTGGACTCTTTCCGGAGACTCATGACCTGGATGCCGGTCGGTCCTTTCACGTCTTTGTAAAGGATGATCAGGGCAACAGGCTCGATACCTGCCCCACCGCCGCTCCCCTTGCCTCCTTCCGTTCCGCCGCCGCCTCCGGCGCCAAACCCGAACCCAAACCGTGTCACGGGGATGACCAGCATTTCACCGAGGTCAACGGGCTTTCCAATCACATTGTCGGGCTGGAGGGATTCGCGTAACTCCTCTGCCGTGCTTTTTAACATTTCTTCCGGGGACATCTGTTTTTCAACTCCTCACGGGGTTACGCTTCCATACGATGATATGGTTAATGTAGTTATCGCGTGTTGTCGTTTCGTGGCGCAGGACTACCTGCATGGGCGTTGGGCCAGGCGGGGAAAGGATCCTGGTCCCTGGCATCCTGAGCCCCGACGGGTGGGACCTGCAAAAATAGGCCTGGTGCGGTCCCCCCCTGCACTTGTTTTCATCAACTGTTCAGACACTCACGATTTCGTAAAGGACGGCTCCCTGGTCCGGGTCCCGACTGGCTGGTCGATGACTTTGTACCGGTTCCCGTTGAAATAATTGACATATACGACTACAGCGTCAGTCCCCTTTGTCCCCTGGAATGTCACCAGCTCACCCTTTACCGGCTTTAATATCTTTGTAACCTTCGTCCCGTCAGACCCGGTAAATATCACCTCAACATCCTTAACCTGGACCTGCCCGTTCCCGCCGGCAAACGTTACATCCAGGGTATTGTAAATAGGGTCCTTTTCCGCGACACTGACAGTAACCGCACTTTCCACGGGGATTACATCGGTCGGGGCCGTTGGTACGGAGTTCACGAGCACGGGTTTTGTCGTGCCCGCCGGCTGTGCAGGGAGACTGTTACATCCCGCAGAGAGAACAAAAACGCCGACCAGGAGGATTGCTAAAAGCACGCTTTTCATGAAACAACATACACACGATTTCCGTTATTAATGTTCGGGATGGGCCACCATAAATCTGAAAGCACGGTAATCCATGATCCGTCAGGGTTTCCCATGAAAACAGACATGATACTAAAAGACCACAAGCATACAAAATGAAAATGCCAGTGGGGATTTTCATATTAACGCCTGAACTGCCACCAGTATGAAGAGATTTTGAACGTGGCATTTTCAACCGTCCGGGTTTGAACTTCCCGTTCATGCGTGTTTCAACAGACCTACCTCCTCCTCATTTCCCGCCTCCTCCGGAGCATGGCAAACCGCTGCATAGTTAAAAAAAAGAGGAGATACGTAAGACCAGGAGGGGTTTCACCCCCTCCCTGCCCTACCCCCGATAAGATATTCACTGGCAGACTACGTGAAGAAGGATTTCTAAAATCCCTGTTTGTATTATGGCTCTGAAGGGTTTCAATTAAGCCGGAATATTATATCCTGCCCCGGAAATTTGCAAATTAATCATTATATTATTTCTAGGAGGAATACAAAAATAACGTCATGGATCTCGCAGCAGCCATCCTTACCATTGCGGGACTGGTTCTATTTGAGACCATCACGAGTATCGATAACGCCATTATCAATGCAGAAGTCCTCAATACGATGGGTGCCCGTGCAAAGAGATGGTTCCTCACATGGGGCATGATAATATCGGTTTTTATTATCCGGTTTACACTACCCTGGCTGATTGTATATTTGGCAAACCCCTCCCTGGGTCCGATAGGTGCACTGACAGCAACGTTTTCAAGCGATCCTGCAGTTGCTAAGGCTATCGAGGACTCGACAAAGGTCCTCCTGATCGGTGGCGGGACGTTCCTTATATTGCTGTTTTTCTCCTGGCTCTTCCTTGAGACAAAATATTACGGCCTTTCGGTTGAGAAGTACATCGCATCAAAGGGTGTCTGGTTTTATGCCGTCATATCAATCCTTCTTGCGCTGATCGTCTGGTTCGCGCTGGGTGTCGATCGAATGATGGCGTTCGCCGCATGTATCGGCTCTACTGCATTTTTCATCGTGCATGGGTTCAGGCAGAACGCCGAAGAGCAGGAACGCCGGATACTCGGTGGCGATATGACGGATATGTCAAAACTTTTTTACCTCGAGGTCATCGACGCCACGTTCTCAATTGATAGCGTGGTTGGTGCTTTCGCGTTTACCATGTCCGTTCCCCTGATTATGATCGGCTGTGGTATCGGGGCCATCATTGTCCGGCAGATCACGGTGTCCAATACAGAAACGGTAAAGAAATACCATTATCTCAAAAATGGTGCGATGTACTCGATATTTTTCCTTGGCGCCATCATGATCCTGGACAGTTTCGGGGTAGCCATTCCCGCCTGGGTCTCACCAGTGATCACCTTTATAATAGTCGGGTTCTTCTTCTGGAAATCGGTCAGGGAAATAAAAAATACTTCACAAGGGTAAGAAAATTCAGCGTACTGCAGGGTAAGATATCAATCCGGGAAATAATAACATAATAAAGACCAGGAATCCTGAACGGTGAAGAAATCATCCCTTTGAGCAAACGGTTGTGTGGGTCCCGCCCGGGATTTGCAGGGCGGGTCGCAGTGTTAGTGCGGGACAGAAACAATCTGTCTGCATATGCGGGGGGACGGGGATTTTTTTCCCTTGTTCATTGTCGGATATTCCCGGTTGATTCAAATTTTGTACCTGCAGATTAGATGGAAAAAATAGTACCCCCGCTCTATGAAGGTTATCACATACAGGGAAATAATTCAGCATGACCTGACATCGCCCATTCCAGAACATTTACCGGGTATCCGGCTTTTCGCTTATATTCATGCGACCATGATCTCTTTTTCGAATTCATAAAGTTTTATCGCGACATCCCCCTTGCAAAGAGATATTGTAGCCGAAACCAGTATCGTTCCTGAAATCTTCTGCACACGTTTCTCTTTGAATTGTAGTACCGCCTTGTTCAATGTCATCGATCCTTCGACCTTGAAGTATTGTTTCATATGGCAGATATCAATAGGACCGGCCCGGAGAATGAAATCAAGGTACGGATAAAAAGTCGGGAACGTTATGCATGGAAAATTGTCGCCAGGGGTGATAGTCAGGTTCTCCAGGTTATTTCCTGCGGCGGTACGACACTGTTCCTCCTGGTTGATTTTCTCAAGGGAACACACAGTTATCCCGTCTTTCAGGTGAGCCGGAAGGTTCTCGACGATCTGCCGGGTTACAAGCTCCCATCCACCGTCTTCTGTCTTCCGGGATATTTCTGCATACCTCTGGAGTATGACAGAGAATTCATCCCGTTCATCCAGGAATTCCCTGCTTTCTGTCATCTGTTTAATTTCTTTTACAAATTCGTCCTGTACCTTGTCTTCTTCAATAGTTACCGCCATTTTTTCACTCTTCCTGGTCATGTTGTATCCCGGACTCGACGTCCATGTGGATATCAGTAGTATTCACTTCGAGCCCCCGGGAGCTGATCCCCCCACGGGTAATAATGGTGACCTCAGGTGCCGGGAGATCGTTATCTCCCGTGGGATCAGGCGTTTTCGGGGGATCCGGTGTCGGGCATCGCCGTGGTGACCAGTGCCTATGGATGTACCATATCCCCAGGATCACGATGAGGATAAAGATAAGACTACCAACCCAGAGACAGGGAATTGTGAATAGTACGCAGGGAGTATCACAGGTAAGGCATTGTGGGACAGGGGTCGTGGGGACAGAGGTAATGCTTGTCGCTGGCTGGACCGGGGTTCCCGGTACCGTTTGAGTCTGGCTGATCGAAGTCCTGGTCACGGTGTCCGTTATTGTTTGAAACGGCAGGACAATTACCTGTTTTTCCTTTGAAGACGTGCCATAATCATTCGATACCACCAGTTTGATCGTGTAGTTGCCGGGTCTCGTGAATATGCTCTGGGAGTAGGTCTGCAATTGAGAGACCAGGGTATTGTCCACGTACCAGGTCCAGGATCGAGGTGAACCGGTTGAGGTGTCCGACAACGAAACGGCGAGCGGGTGGTTCTCATATGCCTGGCCGCTTGATGGGGACACCGAAAAGTTCGCGACCGGGGGAACGGGGGCCACAACGGCAACATCATTGCGGGCCCACTCGATCTGTTCGCGGTTATCCATCACCATCAGGCCTACCGCGTACACCCCTGCCGAACGGTAGGTATGGGTGGGAAGGGCGTCCGCCGGTGAACCCGAAACATTGGTCAGGGGTGTACCGTCCCCGAAATCCCATTGCCAGGTGAGTATTTTCCCGTCCAAAACGGTGGACCCCGATCCATCGAACGCCACCGGGCGGCCCGCGACTGCCGGTTGGGGCGACCATATGAACACGGGTTGCGGTGGTTTCCTGGTAGCGATTACCGAAACAACCGTGAATTGTCCTTCACCGGTTACGGTATTGTTGGCGGACGAGGCAAGAATACGATAGTTAGCCGGCTGGAATGTGGAGAGATCAACATCAAAGCTGAGCAGGTTGTGTTTACGGTCCTGCCCGGAATACACGGCTACGGTCCCGGTTGCACCACTGAATTCCCCGGCCGGGCTTTTCCGGGTTGGAGAAACAGCCGTGGAAAGCACCTCGAACAGCACCGGACTGCCCACAGGAAGATCAGTCGTTGCGGTGATGGTAACCTTTTCACCGGCCTGCCGGGTACCGACAGGATCAATCTGGATATAACTTCCCTGCAGAACGGGTACCGAAGCGTTATCCTTGTACAGGGTATTTGCAAATACGGGTAGAATGAACAGAACCAATAGGAATATGATCAATATTGAACGATGTGTAACCCCGGAAACTGAAATCGACATGACCCCCCCTGACCCGGGATCTTCTTTTCGCATGGGATTATTTTGAAATAGGCTGACGAGATGATTAATCTTCCTGAATTGTCGTTACCATAACGGGAGTCATACCATTGCCAGAGGGCCATTGGACAGGAACGAATAGTTTATGCGATGAAAATGCCATTCCATTGATAGGTTCCCATGAGGAAAACTTCTGATCTGGTCAACGAGATGTACGATGAAGCAAAAGGCGCCCGAATGGTTGCAATTGCGGTCGGGTTTGAAAATGACACGCAATTTGTTTTCAATACGACACCCCACCCGCTTGAAAAACTGAATACCCTGATAAAAAGCGGAGGTGCTCCTGTCGGCCTGCTCCGGTTTGAAAGAGAGGGGGCCGGCCTGCAGGGATCGTGCTGCCCGTTTCAAGAATATGAGAATGAAGCATGGGCAAAAGAATATCTTGCCGGCCTGTTACAAAACGCCGCAGAGATTGTCGCGTTAAGCCAGCACCAGCCTGTGTTTCCACCTGCTTATTGATAACCTGGGATATCCCGGCGCTGAGCGCCGGGATGGGGAAACATACTTTTGTTCAATTCAATTGATATTTCCTTATTTTTCCTTGTAAATATTCCGGCGGTGCCCAACACTGAATTTTGGGATTACAGGTTTCTAGAGTATCCCAAAATCATCTCACCACATTGACCACCAATTCGTAAAATAGCCCCATTAAGTAAGATATGGCCAAAGAGTATATATATAATAAGATTTAATTCTCATTATCTCACCCTGATTAGGGTTTGAGGTGCTTTATGGGTACTAAAATCGGAAAAGAAAAGATTCAGCGAGATAATGGTTTTCTCTATTATCTTGGTAAGGACGGATTCATCTGGGCAGCCCCGATGAAACACAACAAAACCGGCAAGAAGAAGAAAATCGGAACTGAGAAGATTGTAAGAGAAAAAGGCTTCATGTATTATCTTGGCAAAGATGGATTCGTCGGAAAAGCCAAAATGAAGAACGCATAACAATTCCCACTTTTTTTAATTCAACAAATCTCATTAAAGGCTTTGAATTTTACTAACAATAATCCATAATATTTCAGAAAAACCGATAAAAATCGTCCAGATCAATTTTTGCTAGTTTGAGTATTCCTTTCAAGGTTCCCGGTTTTAACTCATCATGGACAGGAATAACCGTACCAACTTTTCCTTCATCGGTCATTTTGGACAATCGGACATGACTTCCTGTTCGCCCGGTAATCGAAAAACCAAAATTTTTACATAAAATTTTGATAGTCAGGTCACCAGAAACGGGTTTATGATGAGGCAAACGATGACACCTCAAAGGTTGTCAGGATCGCCCGTCTCTTTTTGGTTAATGGGAATTCTTCCAGATAGAGTTCGGTGGCCTCCTTGAGGTTGTTAACGGCTTCTTCAACGGTATTTCCTTGGCTGACTGTGCCTACCTCTGGGCACTCAGCAACATACATGTCATCTTCTTTATGAAGCACTGCCGAAAATGTTGACATGATAATCACCTGAATCACATTGGGTCGTTATATCCTAAAATCTTTGTTGATCATTTGATTTTCCGCAATGCTAAATTGTTTATAACCCCAATTCTCTTTGAAAAAGCGGTGTCATTCCCAGTAACTACAAAATTTGAGGCCCATTGAAGGTTTAAATACGGGATTTTTGAATTTCAGGAAATGTCTAACTCACTTTTCGTGTCTTTTAGGGTGTAGTATTTGCCATCGCGTATTTCATTCATGGATTCAACGATTGCCAGATGGTCCTCTTCAGTCAATGGTTCAGGGTCAATCATCGCAGGTTTCAATAATAATTATTTATGGCTCAATAATTACATCCTTTATGGTAAGATAATCCGCCGTTTTTTGTTTTCAAACACATCGCCACGAATGAATAAAAAAAAGTATTCATAAGATTAACCATATTTGCTTTTTCCTCCCTTTTCATCAGATGATAGTAAGTTTTTTTACCTGTATCATGGTGTTGGGGTTGGAGTAGTCAGAATAGAAGGTTTAGTGCAAATTTCCTTCTGAGGTTCTAGGGGGTAATTGATAAGATACTAAAATTTATCACCTATAGGTTACTAGTAGTAATACTATGCAGGCGGCTACCTCGATATATATCAGAGAAGATCTCAAGGACCAGCTGAACTCCTTAAAACTACATCCGAAGGAATCATATAACGATGTCATTGAACGCCTGGTAAACCTTGCAGTTGATGAGGAGCCATTGAGTGATGATGCTATCAAAGGTCTTGAAGAATCTCTTCTGGAAATCCGGCGTGGAAAGATCATCCCTGAATCGGAGATCATGAGGAAATATGGGGTTGAATGAGTCTGTATACCATACAGTATACCTCTCGTGCGGATCGTGATCTTGATAAACTGCCCAGGGAAACTGCCCAGAATGTTGTGCGAGCTATCCATGAGTTACGAGAACACCCGTACCATTTTATAAAAAAGATTAAGGTTTCTAACCCCAGGCACCCGGTATATTCTTTTCGGGCCCAACGGGACATCCGGGTCCTACTATCAATCCATGATGATGTTTTGATCATTCATGTTCTTGAAGTCGAGCAACGAAAACATTCTTACCGCGACTTCTAAATTAATGGGAATTCTTCCAGATAGAGCTCGGTGGCTTCCTTGATGTAGCTGACTTTCACTAGAGGGCTTTGAGAGGCGTAGGAGATGGAACTGGAACTCCCATGGAAAGGATATTGGATTGGGCTAAGGAAATAAAACTCAAATGCATCGCCTATTCTCTGGATCGCTTCCTGAAAAAACAGATAATATTGCCATTGGCCTAGGATGTCAACAGAGCCTGAAAATGGTAAAATGAAACGAATTATCAAGCTACTTGAGCAGGAAGATAGTCGCTGAAATGTGATTACACCCTACATTTTTATGTCAGATAGGAGTTACGCAAAGACAGAAGCAAATAGAAAGATCAATATATATAAATAACTGAATATATTACGTGGTTAATAGGATCCTGATTTCTGACTTTCACTACATCAATTTCCTTGTTGCAGCAACATGTGATGTATCATGCGTGAAAGC
>CAIKOD010000153.1 GCA_903828975.1 uncultured Methanomicrobiales archaeon
CACAAGGTCAGGTCAGCGGCATCCAGCAAAAGGGCGGATGATGCGTTGCGGGAGAGTGAAGAGCGCTACCGTGCAATTTATGATCAGTCGCCTATTGTTATCGAACTCTATGATGCTGTGGGCGCACTGGTGCATGTCAACCCTGCATGTCTGAAGCTGTTTGGTATAGAGAATATACAAGCAATCCAGAATTTTTCTCTGTTCGCTGACCCAAATATATCAGATGAGCAGAAAGAGGAATTGCGCCAGGGAAAGACTGTACATTACCAGGGACCTTTTGATTTCGAAAAAGTAAAAGTCCTCAAACTTTATCCTACCAGCCGTGAAGGGACTATTTGGCTGGATGTGCTTATCACCCCGCTGGGAGTTCGTGCGAATTCGATCACGGGTTTCCTTGTTCAGATTAATGACATCACCGAACGCAAAGTGGCAGAAGAAGGGCTGATCACCTCGCAAGCTCTTCTGAAAACAACCATTGATTCCATTCCTGATATCATTGGAATTCAGAATCCCGACCATACGATAGTCCGATATAATCGTGCCGGTTATGAATTTTTACACTTAACTCCGGAAGAGGTCTACGGGCGCCGATGTTACGAACTGATTGGGCGAACAAGACCCTGCGAAGACTGTGCAACAGAAAAGGCGCTGAAAACAAAAAAGACAGGACAATCGGAGAGATACCTGCCTGAATATGGTATTCATCTTGACTGCCGCTCCAGCCCTGTTTTGGATAAAGATGGTGAGATTGTTTTAATTGTTGAGCAATTGCGCGACATCACTGAGCGCAAGCGGACGGAGGATGCGCTCCGTATGAGTGGGGGACAAAAAACCGCAATCCTGAACGGCATTACCACCAACATTGCCTTTGTAGATAAGGATTTGAAGATCCTCTGGGCGAACAAGTTCGCTGCAGAATCTGTTAATAAATCGCCAGCCGAAATGGTTGGCAACACCTGTCACGCCCTGTGGGCAGATCCGGCCAGGCCCTGTGAAAATTGCCCTACATTAAAGGTCTTTGAGACAAAACATTCGGAACATATCATTCAGCACTCCCCCGACGGCAGGGTTTGGGACGAGAGGGGCGAGCCGGTATTTGATGAAAATGGGAATTTGATCGGTGTTGTGGAAATCGCCCAGGATATCACCGAGCGCAAAGTGGCGGAAGAAGCGGTCCGGGCATCCCACGACCAGCTTACAAAATCGGAAGCAGACCTCAGGATCCACCAGGTCGAGCTTGAGATGCAGGGAGAAGAGCTCAGGAAATCGCACCTCGCACTCGAGGAGTCGCGGGACAAGTTTATTGACCTCTATGACTTTGCCCCGCTCGGTTATCTCACGCTCAACGACAAGGCGCTGATTGAAGAGGTAAACCTCGCCGGTGCGACGCTCCTCGGTACTGATCGGAAAAAACTGGTCAATGCACGGTTCAGGAAATTTATTGCACAAACAGATTCCGAACAGTGGATCAAGTATTTCATGGACGTGCTGAACCGGGGGGAAAAACAGATCTGCACCCTCACGCTCAAACGGAGTGACGATTCAATGTTCCTTGCCCGGCTGGAAAGTATCCGGATCATCCTAAGCGACGGGACACCAACAGTGAGAGTGGCAATCAGCGACATTAAGGATATCCAAAAGGCTGAAGAGGCGCTGCGGGAAAGCGAGGAGAAGTTCCGGGCAACCATCGGACAATCGATGGATGGTATCCTGATCGCGGACGGGGATTTTAACATCATCGAATGGAACGCTGCCCAGACCACCATTTACGGCAATACAAGGGAAGAGATGCTCGGCAAACCACTGTGGGAATTCCAGTTTGCTACTATGCCCAAGGAACAAAAATCACCCGGGTTACTCGAAAAGATGAAGCGGCGCATGCTCGATCACCGCGCTTCACCCGATTCCGTCTGGATGAACTCGCTCCACGATTATAATGTGCAGTGCGGGGACGGCCCGTGCAAAACAGTCCAGATATCCACCTTCCCGATCATTTTCCGGGACAGTATTTTATTCGGTTCCATCAGCCGGGATATCACCCACACGAAGCGGGCGGAGGATGCTCTTCAGGAGAGCGAGGAACGGTACCGCGACATTTTTGAAAATTCGGTAGTGGGTTTATTCCAGACTGCACCCGGCGGCCGGATGATCAACGTGAACAATGCTTTTGCCCACATGTACGGTTTTTCAGATGCTGCAGAAATGTTAGCTGCTGATTTGGATGTTGGCAGTCCTCCCTATACCAACCCGGAAGACCGGCAGGAAGTGCTCCATCTCCTTGCGGAAAAAGGGAGAGTAGAGAACTATGAAGCTCCGCATCTTAAACGGGATGGAACACGTTTCTGGGTCTCGATAACTGCTCGGACTATCCGAAATACTGAAGGCAACGTACTCTTGTACGAAGGCACAATCATCGATATCACCGAGCGTAAAGTGGCAGAGGAGGCAATCCGCCAGGCAAACACGAAACTCACCCTCCTCTCTTCCATCACGCGTCACGACATCAGCAACCAGCTCACGGTGCTACGGGGATACCTTGCTCTTCTTGAACAGAGGCAGCCCGATCCTACACTCAACGAGTATTTCCTGAAGGTCAACACCGCTACAAAACGGATCTCTGCCATGGTCAAGTTCACCAAGGAATACGAAGAGATCGGCGTCAAGGCTCCCACATGGCAGGACTGCCACACACTCGTGGACACTGCAGCAAAGCAAGCGCCGCTCGGAAAGGTCATGGTGAAAAACGATCTTCCTACCGGTGCAGAAGTGTTCGCCGATCCGCTGGTTGTCAAGGTGTTTTACAACCTGATGGATAACGC